>JBEITQ010000063.1:0-8973 GCA_040374835.1 Phycisphaeraceae bacterium
CTGGCCCCGCTCGAGGTGAGCGTCGGAGACTTCATCGTGAGCGGCGGAGAGATCCCCGCCATGATGCTGGTCGACGCGGTGACGAGGCTCCTTCCCGGAGCGCTCGGACACGAGCAGTCAGCGGCGGAGGACTCCTTCAGCCGCCGCGACGAAGAGGGGCGTTCCCTCCTCGACTGCCCTCACTACACGCGTCCGCGCGAATGGCGCGGCCGCGGCGTGCCCGAGGTGCTGATCGGCGGCGACCATGCCGCCATCGCGCGCTGGAGGCACGACCGGATGCTGGAGCGCACGCAGCAGCGGCGCCCCGACCTCCGGCAGCGACCCCTGGGCGGAATTCCCCGTCCCATGTCGCAGACCGCCGACGGTGGCCAGGCGCAGGACGCGCCGGGCTGAAGGCGGAACGGGCGGGCGAATGCCCGCGGAAGGATGCACGACCCATGGACCGCACCAAGATCATCGAAGCCGCAGTCGCCGGACAGCTCAAGGACCCGAAGGACGTCCCGAACCTCCGGGTCGGCGACACCATCGACGTCCACTACAAGATCATCGAGGGCGACAAGGAGCGCGTGCAGGTCTTCCAGGGCGTGCTGCTGGCCAAGACCGGCCGCGGCATCCACACCATGATCACGGTGCGGCGCATCGTGGCCAACGAGGGCGTGGAGCGAATGTTCCCGCTGCACTCGCCGCGCCTGGCGAAGATCGACGTCGTGCGCCGCGGCGACGCGCGCCGCGCGAAGCTCTACTACCTGCGCGACCGCTTCGGCAAGGCCCGCCGCCTGCGCGACCAGCGCCGCGGCCTGAAGCACACGGAGGGCGCCTCGGCGCCCGCCGCTTCGGCGGAGTGAGCCGATCGTCCGGCTGGTCAAGAGCTTCGGCTTCGAGGCAGCGCACTGGCTCCCCTCCTTCCCGGAGGGGCACAAGTGCCGGCGCATGCACGGGCACAGCTTCCGCGTGGAGGTGGCGGTCGAAGGACCGCTCGACCCCGCGCGCGGCTACCTCATGGACTACGGGGACATCAAGAGGTTGCTCGCCCCGCTCGAGGCCGAGCTCGACCACCGCGTGCTGAACGAGGTGCCGGGCCTGGAGAACCCCACCAGCGAGATGGTCGCCAAGTGGGTCTGGGACCGGCTGTCGCCGGCGCTGCCGGGGCTTGCCCTGGTCACGGTGCACGAGACGTGCACCAGCCGCTGCGAGTACCGCGCGAAGGACGCCTGAGCCGGGGCGGCCCGGTCGCGCCTACCGCTTCGGCTCGAGCGCGGCGCGCTCGTCGGCCGAGGACTCCCGGCCGAGCCGCCGCACGAAGACGTTCTGGAACTCGACCGGGCAGCCGTGGCTCTGGAAGGCGATCGGCCCGCGGCGCGGCATGCCGGGCAGGTGCGCGCGGTCGATCACGTTCTTCCCGTTGAGCGTCACGGTCACCGTGTCGCCGACCACCAGGATGCGGAAGCGGTTCCACTCGCCGATCGGCCGGTCGGCGGCCACCTTCGGCGTGCACGCCGCGCGCACGGCCGCGGGCATCGAGCCGTCCGTGCGGTAGCCCCAGATCTCGCCCGAGCCGCACGGCCACAGCCACATGTTGACCTGCGACTTCGCCTGGCCGCGCAGGTAGATCCCGCTGTCGCGCTCCTCGACCTCGACCTGCTTGACGGAGCCGTCGGCGTTGCGCACCTCGGCGCCGTCCGGGCCGATCACCGGGCGCATCATCCTGCCCTGGTGCTCCTTGGTCCAGCGCCAGTCGCACACGAGCTCGAAGTCGTCCAGCTCCTCCGTCGACCAGAGGTGGCTGCCCTTGCCGTCGTACTTCAGGACGCCGCCCTCGAACTTCCAGTGGCCTTCCTTGTCCTTCTCCTCGCGCCAGCCGGCGAGCGTCTTCCCGTCGAACATCGGCCGCAGGCCAGTGCCGTCGTCGGCGCGCGCCTCGGCCGGGATGTCGCCGGACGGCGCCAGCTCGCGCACGGTGATGTTGCGGAACCAGACCGGGCTGCCTTCGCTCTCCAGGCAGATGTAGCCCATGCGCGGCGAGCAGGCGCGGGCACCGGACACCTCGACGCCGTTGATCTCGACCGTGAGGTCGCCGTTGCGGCCCGTCACCTTGTAGTGGTTCCACTCGCCGGCGCCCTTCGTGACGCGCTCGCTCGGCAGCGTCCGCTCCCACCCGGCCGGGTGGGGCCGCAGCGGCGTCATCTTCGCGCCCCAGATGCTGAACACGTCGCCCTGCCCGGTGTAGAGGAGGCGGCCCTCCTTGTCCTTCACGTCGGGGGTGAGCATCACCTGCACCTCGATCGAGCGCGGGAACATGTGCTGGTCCTGGCTGGGGATCGGGTCGCTCCAGACGAAGAGCCCCGCGTTCCCGGAGGGGCTCTCGTGCTTCCAGTCGAGCTCGAGCACGAAGTCCCCGTACATCTTGGCCGTGCGCAGGAACCCGGTGGGATTGCCCGTGCAATAGAGCATCCCGTCGCGCGCCTGGAACGTGTCGTCGAAGCAGTTGACGCGCACCCAGCCCTCGAGGTCCCTGCCGTTGAAGAGCGGGCGCACCGCGCCATCGGCGCGCGCGGCGCTCCCCGGGCCCGGTGCGCCGTTCGCCGCCCCCCCGCCGCCCGACGGCGCGCCGCACCCCGCCGCGACCGACGCGATGCACGAGGCGAGCGCGACTCGGACGGCGCATGCTGGAATCGGCATGGCGCGGATCGTAGTGCGGGCACCTAGCATCGCCTGTCCCGATGGCACGCCCCGTCGTCGCGCTCCATGATGCCCGCACGCTCGCCGCGCTCGCGGGCGCCGCCGCGCCGCCTGCGTGCGACCTCGTCGCCGCGCCGCTCGAATCGCCCGGCACGCCGCTCGGCGCATTCGTCGGCGGCAACCCGCTCGCCGAGCACTGGGCCGTCGACGCCGAGCTGCCGGGCGGGTGGATCCTTGCCTGGAGCGGCACGCTCGGCGGCTCGCCCTTCGAGGGGACGCCCGCCAACTGGATGCGCGGGCCCGCGCGCCTGAACGAGTTCTGCACGGATCTCGCGCCGCAGCTTGCGCGGCACGGCAAGCGGCTGGTGCTGGTGCCGCACGCACGCCACGTGCTGAGCGACGCCCGCAGCGCGCTCACGTGGTGGTGCGAGCGGCTCTTCCCGGGCCAGCGATTCGAGCTGCTGCCGCCGGCGCCGGACGGCCCGCGCCCCTTCGGGCTGGCGCTCGACCCCGGCGCCCTGCTCGAGCCTTCGATGCTTGCCGACGTCGAGGACCACCTGCAGTCGCTCCTCTCCTCGATCGGCCCGCGTGCCGACCTGGTGATCCTGCGCGACGTGCGCGCCGATCCCGACGACCCGGACTCGCTCGAGGCCTGCCCGCTCGGCGAGGGCGCCCTGCCCCGCGCGCGGCTCCTCGAGCTGATCGAGCGCCACGTCCCGGAACGGGTGCCGATCGCCGTGCCGGGTGCGGGACTCGCGGCGTCGCTCGCGTGGCTCGGCCGCGCGGGCTGAACCACCCGGGCATCGACCGGCCGCATCCGCTGGCCGCCGCGCACGCGCGGGGTACAATTGTCCGCACGCCGGAGGATCCGGCGCGCAAGGAGGCCATGGATGACTGCGGCGAGCGTGCTTGATGCTCGCGTCCTCGTTCTGAACAAGCTGTACAGCGCGGTCCGAGTGGTGGACGCGCGACGGGCCTTCACGCTGCTCTGCAAGGGCGCCGCGGAGGTGGTGAACGTCGAGGCCGGCAGCTACGTCAGCTACTCGCTCACCTCGTGGGCCGAGGCCGCGGAGTTCCAGCGCGCCTTCGAGCACGAGGAGCACGACTGGGTGACGACGCCCAGCATCGTGATGGCCGTCCCCAAGATCATCCGCCTGCTCGGCTACGAGCGCCTGCCGCGCGAGCCGGTCAAGCTGAACCGCCGCAACATCTACGCGCGCGACCAGAACCGCTGCCAGTACTGCGGCAAGCACTTCTCCACCAAGGAGCTCACCCTCGACCACGTGCTCCCGCGCGTGCAGGGCGGGGACAACAGCTGGACCAACCTGGTCTGCGCCTGCGTGAAGTGCAACGCACGGAAGGGCGGGCGGACGCCGAGCCAGGCGCGCATGAAGCTGATCCGCGAACCCGTGAAGCCGCGCCGCAACCCGGCGATCACGCTGCGCCTCGGGAGCCCCAAGTACCAGAGCTGGAAGGCGTTCCTGGACGAGGCGTACTGGACGGTCGAGCTGCAGGACTGAGCGGCCCGCCGGGGGGGCGCGCGCCGGGCGGCGCCGGGCGCCCGCTACCGCAGCAGCACGACGTTCAGCCCCACCATCACCGCGTTGTTGATGGCGTGCGCGACGATCGCGGGATTGATGCTCCCGGTCCACTCGCGCGAGATGCAGAACGCGACCGCGAGCCCGCCGAGCACGGGGATGAACACGAACCCCTGCGGGTGGATGGCGGCGAAGAGCACGCTGCCGATCGCGGTGGCCGCGAACGCGCCGACGAGCGGCGAGGCGCGGCCGAAGGTGTCTCGCAGGTTGCGGTAGAGCGCGCCGCGGAAGGCGATCTCCTCGCCGATCGGCGCCGCCACCGCGGCGAGCGCGAAGCTGAGGAGGACCGCCAGCCCGCTGCCGTCGGCGATGAGCCCCTGGATCGGGTGGCTCACGCCGCCGAA
The DNA here is from genome assembly GCA_040374835.1 of Phycisphaeraceae bacterium. Classification (GTDB taxonomy): domain Bacteria; phylum Planctomycetota; class Phycisphaerae; order Phycisphaerales; family SM1A02; genus UBA966. The sequence goes on from JBEITQ010000063.1 coordinate 4,622, forward strand.
GCCGCCTTCGCCGAAGAGCGCCGAGAGGACGAGGGCAAGCCCGATGCCCACCGCCAGGAACACGATCCCCATCGCGTAGGTCACCACGCCCCACAGGACGTCCGAAACGCGCGGCGTCGTCAGGCCGACCTGCGCGCGCAGCGTTCGCCACGTGAGCCCGCGGCGCGTTCCCCACCACAGCGCGAGCGCCAGCGCCAGGGCATCGACCACCAGCGTCAGCGCGAGCATCGCCTCCGTCGACGGGCGCGGCATGCCCATCGCCTCGACCCGGTCGACGGCCCAGCCGATGCCGCGGTTGGCCGCGAAGTAGGACACCATCCACGCCGCGAAGACCTCCGCGTGCACCGAGGCGCGCCCGACGGCCGGTGGCCCCGCGCCGCGCACGCGCCCGAGGCCCGCAAGCACCGCGAACACGGCGATCGCCGCAAGCCCGCCGAGCCCGAGCCCGATGCCCGCCACCGCGATCAATGCGAGCACCAGCATCGCGCCGGCGCCGACGAGCGAGCGCGCGCCGAGCGCATCACGGTCGTCGCGCGCCATCGCGACCAGCGCATGCCCGCCCTCGCCGAGCGTCTCGACCAGCACCTCGGCCTGCGCGTCCGACAGCGCATCGGACGAAGGCGACGCGCACGCGGCGATCGCGGTCACCGCGGCCTCGACCGCCTCGCGCTCGCGCGGCTCCGCGTCCACCCGCCCGTCGGCGATCGACGCGTGCAGGTCCTCGACCAGCGCGCGCGCCTCGTCGAGATTCCCGATCCGCGCCAGCACCACCGCCTGCCCCACGGCGTCACCCGGCTGATCCGGGCTGACCGGCTGCAACTGCGCCTCGATGCCTGATAACTGCGACCGCACCATCGGGTCCGCGTCCGGCGCGGCGAACGCGTCCGCCATGCGCAGGAACACCCGCTGGTCGGGCCTCATGGCCACGCGGACGGAGATCTTCTCGGAACCCGCCTCGGGATCCGCGCCTCGCTGGTCGCGGATCACCATCACCGCGCACGCCACGATCACCGCCCACGCCACCAGGGTTCGCCTCGTCTCGGCCGTCATCGCGGGGCAGGCTACGCGGCCCGCCGAACCGCGCCTTGAAGGCACGGGGCCGTTCGCCTATCTTTCTCGATTCTCCGCCCATCGCCGGGCGGACCCCGAAGGAAACGATCCATGCCCCGCCAGACCACCCACGTGAAGGCCGCCGACGTCAAGCCCAACTGGCACGTCGTCAACGCCGAAGGACTGATCCTCGGCCGCCTGGCCACCGAAGTCGCCACCGTCCTCATGGGCAAGCACCGCCCGGACTACACCCCCAACGTGGCGGGCGGCGACTGCGTCATCGTGACCAACGCGGACAAGATCCGCGTCACCGGCAACAAGCTGGCGGCCAAGTCGATTGCCCGCTGGAGCGGCTACCCGGGCGGCCTGAAGGTCCGCACCTACGAGTCGCTGATGGCCTCGCGCCCCGAGCTCGTGGTCGAGGAAGCCATCGTCCGCATGCTGCCGCGCGGCCGCCTCGGCCGGCGCATCCGCCGCAACCTGCGCGTCATGAAGGGCACCGAGCACGGCCACGCGGCGCAGCAGCCGAAGGCCATCGACTTCCCGAACGCCCGCCGCTGACCGGTTCCCAGACACCCGACCACGCACACGACCATGACCACCGCCACGACCACCGTCACCGCCAAGGCCGTCCAGGGACCCGATTCCAAGGGCTGGTTCTGGGGCACCGGCCGCCGCAAGACCGCGATCGCGCGCGTGCGCGTGCGCGCCGGCAGCGGCGAGATCAAGATGAACGAGAAGTCCCTCGAGGACTACCTCACCGAGGACCGCGACCGCAAGGCGGTGCTCGCGGTGCTCGAGAAGACCGGCGTCAAGGGCAAGGTGGACGTCACCGCCGGCCTCGTCGGCGGCGGCTTCACCGGCCAGGCCGGTGCGATGGTGATGGGCCTCGCCCGCGCGGTGCTGGCCTACGACCCGTCGACCGAGCCGATCCTGCGCGAGCACGGCTTCCTGACGCGAGACGCCCGCAAGGTCGAGCGCAAGAAGTACGGCCAGGCCGGCGCCCGCCGTCGCTACCAGTTCTCGAAGCGCTGACCCGCGCCCGTCAGGGCAGGTCTGGGCTTGCGCGCCGCGCCATGCGCGGGGCGGCCTGTTCCACGCGCGCGATCGGACCGCTGGCCTCGACGGCCACGCGGGGGATGCGCGCGCTCAGGCGGCAGAGCAATTCGTACGGCCGCAGCCCCGTGCGCCGCGCGATCGCCGGCAGGTAGTTGCGCGCCGTGCGGTCGGTGCCGTAGAGCTCGACCTCCGCGCCGAGGCCGCCGTTTGGAAGCCCCGCGAGCACGTGCTCGAGCCCGGTGAGGTCGACGCACAGCTGGTCCATGTTCACCGTGCCCACGACCGGGGCCTCGGCCTCGCGGTCGCCCGCCACGATGCGCACCCAGCGCGTCGCGCCGGCCGAGTCGTCGGGCGAGCCGTCGCGCAGCGTCGGGTAGCCGTCGGCGTACCCGACCGGCACCAGCCCGAGCGTCGCGTCGCGCCGCGCGGTCCAGAGCCATCCGTAGCCGATCGACGTGCCGCGCGGCACGCGGCGCACGTGGATCAGCGAGCTCGACCACCGAAGCACCGGGCGGAACCGCTCGCACGCCGACGGGCGCGCGCAGTCCTCGGGGCCGTCGTCGCAGAGCCCGGTCCACGCGATGCCCACGCGCACCATGCCCGCGTGCAGCGCGCTGCCGCGCAGCATCGCGTACGTGCTCGAGGCATGCGTCACGCACTCCGGCGGGATGAGCCCGCGGTGGCTGTCGACGAAGAGGTCGAAGGCGCGCATCTGCGCCGCGCACCGCTCGCCGCTTCCCTTGGCGTGCGAGAAGTGGGTCATCAGCCCGGCGAGCCGCAGGGACGGCGACGCCGCCACCGCCTGCAGGATGCGCGCGGCCTCCTCGGGCACGCAGCCGCCGCGCACGAGGCCGGTGTCGACCTCCAGGTGCACCGGCAGCCGCACGCCGTGCTCGTGCGCCAGCACGATGAGCTCGGCCACGTGGTGCACGTCGTGCACCACCAGGTGCAGCCGGCCCGCCACGAGCATCGAGTGCAGGGCGCCGCCGCGCTCGAGCTGCGTCACGGGCTGCAGGACGAGCACCGGGCAGGAAAGCCCCTCGAGGACCTCGGCCTGCGACGGGCTGTAGACGGTCAGCATCGACGCCCCGGCCTGGAGCAGGCGGCGCGACATCCGGAGGGCCCCCAGCCCGTACGCATCGGCCTTCACGACCGCGTTGATCTCGCACCCCGGGCCCACGACGGAGCGGACCACGCGCAGGTTGTGGTCCACCGCATCCATGTCGATGGAGATGACGCTGTTGTCGGTCATGCGGGCGGCATCCATGCCTTCCGCCTGTTAGGATCGGCTGCGGCGGGAACCTACCATGAAACCCCCGCGGCGGATCCGAAGACGGTTCCGCCCGGCGCCCCGCCTGCCCCGAAGCCCAACGAGAAACGCCCCGACGGATGGTCAGTTCAGAGACGTTCGATACCAGCAAGACCTTCGGTGACCTCGGCCTCCCGGCCTCGGTCCTGAAGGGCACCGAGGCCGCGGGCTTCAAGCATCCGACCAAGATCCAGGCCGCCCTCATCCCGGTGGCGATGACGGGCAAGGACGTCCTCGGCCAGGCGAAGACGGGCACCGGGAAGACCGCGGCATTCAGCCTGCCCGTGCTGGGGCTCCTCAAGCCCGAGGACGAGTTCGCCGCCCTGGTGCTGGTCCCGACCCGCGAGCTGGCCATCCAGGTCTGCCGCGAGGTGAAGGAGCTGGGCGGCCACACCGGGATCGAGGCGGTCCCGGTCTACGGCGGCAAGCCGATCAACACCCAGGCCAAGGCCCTGGAGCGCCGTCCCGCGATCGTGGTCGGCACCCCCGGCCGCGTCATGGACATGCACGGCCGGGGCATGCTGCCCTACGACCGCGTCAAGGTGGCCATCCTGGACGAGGTCGACCGGATGCTCGACATCGGGTTCCGCGACGACATCCGCCGGATCCTGGGCGCGATGCGTCAGCGGCCCCAGACCATCTTCGTGAGCGCCACGATCAGCCCGGACATCGAGCGCCTGGCCCGGACCTACATGAAGGACCCGGAGAAGATCGTCACCACCGAGAAGAGCCTCACGGTGGCGGCGGTCGACCAGAGCTGGCTGAGCGTCGAGCCCTGGGACAAGAAGCGCCTGCTGCAGCACCTGCTGGAGCACGAGGAGCCGGACCTCACCGTCGTGTTCTGCCGCATGAAAAGGACGGTCGACCAGGTGGCCGACTACCTCTCGAAGCACGGCATCGACGCGCACGCGATGCACGGCGACATGTACCAGTC
>JBEITQ010000071.1:0-8569 GCA_040374835.1 Phycisphaeraceae bacterium
CGCTGCCCACGTTCGTCACCCACGCGCCCGGCGACGCGTCGCGGCTCTTCGTGCTCGAGAAGGCCGGGCGCATCCGGATCGTCGACCTGGCGACCGGCACCCTGCGCACCACGCCGTTCCTGGCGATCGCGGTCACGGGAGGCACCACCACGAGCGACGAACGAGGCCTCCTCGGCCTGGCGTTCGACCCCGGATACGCGACCAACGGCCAGTTCTACGTCTACTACACCGGTGCCGGCACGAACGTGCTCGCGCGGTACACGGTGTCGAGCGACCCGAACGTCGCGAACGCGACGGGCGAGGTGATGATGTCCTGGTCCGATCCGTTCACGAACCACAACGGCGGATGGCTGGGCTTCGGGCCCGACGGCAACCTGTACATGGGCACCGGCGACGGCGGCAGCGCCAACGACCCCAACGGCGCCGGGCAGAGCCTGACCACCCGACTCGGCAAGCTGCACCGGATCCGGCCGACCGTGGGCGGCGTCTCGCCGTTCTACACGGTGCCGGCGGACAACCCGTTCGTCGGGGGCACCAACACCACCGACGACACCTTCTGGGCCATCGGCCTGCGCAATCCCTGGCGCTGCGCGTTCGACCGCCAGACGGGCGACCTGTGGATCGCCGACGTCGGCCAGGACCTGATCGAGGAGGTCAACTTCCAGGCGGCCGGCGCCGTGGGCGGACGCAACTACGGGTGGCGCTGCATGGAGGGCGCCAACTCGACCGGGCTCTCCGGCTGCACGCCGAACTCGCCCTCCCTCACGCTGCCCATCCACACCTACGGGCACTCGACGGGCACCTCGGGCGGCTTCTCGCTCACCGGCGGCTACGTCTACCGCGGCTGCCGGATGCCCGAGCTGCAGGGCACCTACTTCTTCGCCGACTACGTCACGAACAACGTCTGGTCCTTCCGGTACGAGAACGGCGTCAAGACCCAGTTCACGCTGCGGAACACCTCGATCACGCCGTCGATCGAGGGGGCGACCGTCAACCAGATCGCGTCGTTCGGCGAGGACGCCAACGGCGAGCTGTACATCGTCGACCACGGCGGGCAGATCTACAAGATCGTCCCGGCCGCCGGCGACGGCCCATGCGCGCCGCCGCCCGTCCCGGGCGACTTCAACGGCGACGGCGTGGTGAACGGCGACGACCTCGGCATCATGCTCTCGGACTGGGGTGCCTGCGTCGGATGCCCCACCGACATGAACGGCGACGGCGCGGTCGACGGCAACGACCTCGGCCAGCTGCTGGGGCGCTGGACGCCGTGATGGCGCGTCTCGGCGGCGTGGCCGTCGCCGTCGTGCTCGCTGCCGCAGCGGGACCGTCGGGTGCCGCCCGTGCGCAGGGCCCCGCCCAGCCCGCCGCCGTCGCACCTGCCTCCGGTGCGGCCGTGCAGGCCTCGGTGGTCGTGGTGGAGCCCCCCCTCATCGACTTCGGGCGCGTGGCGCCGGGGACGCGCCACCCGGCGCGCTTCATGCTGCGCAACGGCTCGGGCTCCCCCGTCACGGTGGCACGTGCCATGCCGTCCTGCAAGTGCACCGACGTGTCGGACGTCGTCGGGCGCACCATCGCGCCCGGCGCGTCGATCGAGCTGACCGCGACGCTCGCGGTGCCGGGCTCGCCGGGCCAGAAGGACGCCGAGGTGCTCATCGCGTTCCAGGGCGTCCCGGGCGTCGCGCGCGCGCGCATGCAGGCGGACGTGACGATGCCCGTGCGCGTGGAACCCGCCTACGTCGATGCCCTGAAGGGCGTGCAGGAGGGGCAGGTTCGCGTCGCGTCGGTGGACGGCGCGCCGTTCCGCGTCACGGCCGCCGGCGGCAAGGCCCCGGCCTTCGTCGGGTTCGACCCCGCGGTCGACGCGCCGCGCGCGGAGTACCTGCTGCGGTGGCGGACGCCGGAGCTCGGCTCGCCGGCGCTGCCGCAGTGGTGGGTGATCGACACCGACCGCGCGGACTGCCCGCAGGTGCCGCTGCGCATCCGCCACGAGACCACCGGTTCGCGCTTCGATCCGGGCCGCACCGCACGATTCTGGTTCGTTCCCGAGAGCATCGTGCTCGCGGGGCGCGTTCGCGCGGGCACGCCCGTCGAGCTGCGCACCACGATCGAGCACCTCAACCCGGCCGCGCAGGGGCGCGTGACGAATCCCGCGTGGTCGCAGGTGCGCGGCGTGGCCGTGCCGGGCGGGGAGGGCACGGCCGAGCTGGTGTCCGCCACGCCGCGGGGGGATGCGTTCGTCGACCTGGTGTTCCGCTTCGCGGCGGCACCGGGCCGGCAGGGCCCGATGTACGTTCCCGTCATGATCGACACCGCCACCGGGCAGGGTGCCGTCTTCGTCGCCGCCACGGTCGTGCCGTGAGCGCGCGTGCCGGCACCTCGCCCGGGGCGCATGCCGCGGCCGGCGCGGTCCTTGCGATCGAGCTCTCCCAGCGATCGGGGTCGGTGGCGCTGCAGCCTGGACGCGGTGCGACGGCGGCGGCCGCCGACGTGCCGCCGTCCGACGATCGCGGCGACCACCTGATGGACGTGATCGACCGGCTGTGTGCGTCGGCCGGGATCGGTCCGCGGGACATGCGGCTCGTCGCCGTCTCCGCAGGGCCGGGCGGCTTCACCGGGCTGCGCGTGGCGTGCGCCACGGCGCGGGCGATCGCCGATGCGACGGGCGCGGGGGCGATCGCGGTGCCGTCCGCGCTCGTCGCGGCTCGGACGCTCGTCGTCGAAGGGCGCTGGACGCCGGCCGAGGGGGCGGAGGCCCGCGTGCTGCTTGCCGCGAAGGGCGCGGACGCGTGGGGAACCTCGGTGCGCATGGAGTCCGGCATGCCGCGCTTGGTCGAGGCGGCCCTGGTGCCGGCGGGCGTCGATCCGGGCGTGCTGGCGATCGGAGACGCGCACGCACGGGCCCTCTGGCCGGCCGTGCGGGCGGATCGGTGGCTGGAGGCCCGCTTCTGCGCCCGCGCGTGCCTCGACGTGGCCGTGGCGCTCGAGACGTCGGGCGCGTCGATCGATCCCGCGGGCCTGGCCCCGATCTACCCGCGGCCGCCCGAGGCGGTGACGCTCTGGGACCGCCGGCACGGGGTTTCAGCCTGATAAGTGCATGGCCCAGGCGGGTGATTCCGGCTGTTCCGTTGCCGGGCCCCGCGTGTGGCCTGCGATCGCGGGCCTGCATGAAGTCCGCCGTCCGCGGCGCCGATTCCCCGGTTGCCATGCGTTCCAACCGCCAGCATCCGTCCCGCTCCACCCCGCCCGCCGAGACCCGCCGTGCGGACGCCGGCGCCGAACGCTGCGCGCGCCTCGAGCGCCTGCTGGCGCTGGCGCTGCGCAGCCGCGCCGGTGCGCGCACCGAGCTGCGGCAGGCCCGCGAGCGCCTGCGCACGGCGGGCGACGACTTCGTGCACGCCTTCGAGGCGATCGATGCGCGGACCGACGCCGCCGTCGCGGCCGCCGAGCTGCGCGGCATCCTGTGCCACGACCTCGACATGGAGACCATGCTCACGGTGGCGACCGAGCACCTGCTCGCGCGCTTCCGGCCGGCGAACGTGGCGATCTGGCTCTGCAACAGCCGGGGCGACCACGCCGTGGCGGCCTACGGCGCCAGCGACGTGTCGCGCGCGCAGGCCGAGGCGACCCTCTCGATCCTCGGGCGCGAGACGTGCCCGCTCCTGGGAAACGAACCGGTCGCAAGCACCTTCGAGGCCGCCATCGAGGCGGTGCGCGTGCCGCCCCCGGGCGGCGGGGCGCTGGTGGGGCGGCGCGCGATCATGGCGCCGCTCGTCCACCGCGGCGAGCGCTTCGGGGCGCTGATGCTCCTGCAGGAGCGCACGACCGAATGGCCGGCAAGCGGCCCGGACCTCGCGGCCGCGGTGGGCGCGCTCCTCGGCGAGCACATCGACCGCATCAGCCGCATCGTGGTGCAGCGCCGCGGGACGTGGCCCGGCACCGATTCAGGGGACTGAGCGTGCCGTGCCCGGGGCGCCGAGCGTCGCCAGGATGGTGACGCCGCCCGTCACGCGGTCGCCCACCTTGACGTGGACGGTGACGTCCGCGGGTCGCGGCAGGATGAGCTCGGTGGTCGACCCGAACTTGATCATCCCGTAGCGCGCGCCGCGGCGCGCGTGGCTGCCGACCGGGGCCCGGCACACGATGCGGCGCGCGATCGCGCCGGAGATCTGCCGGATGCCGACGCGCTCGCCGCCGGCGGTCTGCAGCACCAGGACGTTCGACTCGTTGACCTTGGCGCTCTCGGCCGTGCGCGCGTCGAGGTAGCGGCCCGGGCGGTGCACCACCGCCGCCACCGTGCCGTCGCAGGGGAAGCGGTTCAGGTGCACGTCGAGCACGCTCAGGAAGATCCGCACCACCTTGGCCGGCCCGCCGATGTCCTCGTGGTGGTCGAGGTCGATGACCGCCGACACGCGGCCGTCGGCGGGGCTCACCATGTCGTTTGCCGCACCCGTGGCCGGGCGCCGCCAGAGCGGGTCGCGGAAGAACGCCACGAGCACCAGCCACGCGAACGCGGCCAGCGCGACACCCCACCAGACCTGCGTCCATGCCAGCGCGCCTGCGGCGGCGCCGCAGACGAGGGTGATGATTCCCCACTCCCTGAAGCCGTACCTGGTCAGCAGCATCGCGGAGCCGTGGCGGTCAGCCGACGGCCTTGCCGACGCCGAGGCCGATGCCGCCGAAGAGGAGCACGGCGCCGGCGGTGCCGCCGAGGACGTACATCCAGTTCTCCGCGAGCATGCGGCCCATGTCGGTGTAGTTGCCCAGGGCCATCTCCGCGACCGCCCATCCCATGGCGGCGAGGGCGAGCGCCGCGGCGACCAGCGCACCGGCGGAGAAGCCGGAGAACTTCGGGTCGCGGGCCTCGGCCAGCTGCTGCGCGCCGAAGGCGATGGCGGGCGCGGTGCCGACGGTCACGGGCTCGGCCGGCTCGGCCGAGCCGACGTCGCCGCCGAAGAGCTCGCCGGCCTCGTCGGAGTTCACGGCGGCCTCGTCGCCGCCCATGCTCTCCTCGATCATCTGCGCACCGAAGAAGCTCTCCTCGCTGCTGATGTCGAGCAGGCCGCTGCCGCCGCCGACGGTCTCGAGCGTCGCGCCCGAGTTGAAGGACATGGAGTCGCCGCTCTTCGTGCCGGCCGAGGTGCCGGCGGCGGTGCCCGCCGAGCTGCGTGCCGGGGCGTCCTCCATCATCATGCTCTCGGCGCTGCTGTCGGCGAGGCCGATGCCTGCAGCCGGGGCCGCGGGGGCTGCCGGCGCGGAGCGCGCGGCCGCCGCGGGGGCGGGCGCGTCGTCGTCGGCGAGGGTCAGGTCGTCGAAGCCGATCGAGTCGTCGGCGCCGCTCGCCGCGACCGGGGCCGCGGGGGCGTCGTCGAGCTTCAGGTCGTCGTCGAGGCGCAGGTCGTCGCCGAGGGACAGCGCATCGTCCTCGAGCTTCAGGTCGTCTCCGCCCGAGGTGCCGGAGGCCGGAGCCGGCGCGCCCGCCGAGGAATCCTCGAGGCGCAGGTCGCCGAGGTCGTCGAGGCCGCCGGAGCCGCCGAGCGAGAGCGAACTCCCCTCGTTGCCGACATCGAGGCTCTCCAGGCTGAACGAACCGCTGCCCTCGTCCTTCGCCAGCGAGTCGATTGCGGAGCGCCGGAACAGGGTTTCGCCCTTGTCCTGCAGTTCCTGGAGCTGGCCGTTGCGGGCCATGTCCATGACCTCGTCCGGGGTCTTGTTCAGCCGCTCGGCGGCTTCCTGAAGCGTGTAGAACAGCTTGGCCATGGGTGGGTGTTCCGAAGGGGCCTTGCGGCCGGTCCTGGGGGATCCAGGCTCGAGGAGGGATACGCTACCTGCGCCCGCCGCAGCCCCGCAAGCGCGGGTCGCCGCCTCCGATGGCCATCCGCAGTCGCCCCGTTCGGGGTTCCAACCCTCCGCCGGACGCCGGCTGGCCGTCCATCCAGGACCCTGCGTCGCTCGCGCGATCGCTGGAGGAGTGGTTCCCCGGAGCCGCCCGAAGCCTGCCGTGGCGCGGGGAGCGCTCTGGTTATCGAGCGCTGGTGAGCGAGCTCATGCTCCAGCAGACGCAGGTGTCGCGGGTGGTCCGGGCGTTCGAGGGGTTCATGGAGCGCTTTCCCACGGCGTCGGTGCTCGCGCAGGCGCCCGAGGACGAGGTACTCGCCGCGTGGCAGGGCCTGGGCTACTACCGTCGCGCGCGCCTCCTCCACGCGGCGGCGCGAGCCGTCGTCGAACGGCACGGCGGCGAGGTGCCGGGCACCGAGCTCGAACTGCGCACCCTGCCGGGCATCGGCCGCTACACGGCGGGCGCGATCGCGAGCATCGCCTTCGGCGAGCGGGTGCCGATCGTCGACGGCAACGTGCTGCGCGTGCTGTCGCGCGTGGCCGGTGCGCCGGCGCGCGTGGCGGACGCGGCGTCCGAGCGCTGGGCATGGGAGCAGTCGGCGCGGCTCGTGGCGCAGTCGTCGTCGCCGGCGGTGCTCAACGAGGCGCTGATGGAACTTGGCGCGACCGTCTGCACCCCGGCCGCGCCGCGGTGCGGCGGATGCCCGGCGGAAGGCGCATGCGCGGCCCGGCGGGCCGGCACGCAGGCGGCGATCCCCGCCCCGCGGATCGCGGCGCCCCGGCGCACGGAGCGCTGGACGTCGCTCGTCTGGGTCGACGGGGACTCGGTGGCCCTCGAGCGCCGGCCCGACCGCGGCATGTGGGCGGGCATGCACCAGCCGCCGACCGTGCCCACCCCGGGGGATGGCGGCGCGCCGGCATGGACGTTCGCCGTGCGCGAGGTCGGCGCCTTCACGCACGTCACCACGCACCGGACGATCGAGTTCACCGTGGTGGTGCCGGACGGCGCGGGCCCGATCCCCGGGGAGGCGGGCTGGATCCGTGCGGCGGTCGCGGGACTGGACGCCTACGCGCTCTCGAACGCCGCGTGGCGGACGCTCGAGCTCGCCGGCCTCGACGTCAGGAGGCCACCCGCGGCAGCGGCCGGTCGTCGCGCGCCTCGCCGCGCAGCGACGGGTAGCTGATGCGTCCGTGGTAGATGGCGTTGAGGCTCTTGATGATCGAGTCCTCGACGGCGCGAAGCTCGCGGAGGGTGAGCGGGCTGTCGTCGAACTGCCCGTCGACGAGCCGGCGGTGGCTCAGGTCGCGCACGAGCTGCTCGATGCGCGCGGGCGTCGGCTCGCTCAGCGTGCGGCTGGCGCTCTCGACGCAGTCGCACAGCATGAGCACCGCGGCCTCGCGCGTGGCGGGCTTGGGGCCGGGGTAGCGGAAGTCGGCCTCGTTGATCTCGTCCTCGCCGGCCCGCTTCTGCGCGGCGCGGAAGAAGTACTCCATCAGCGTGGTGCCGTGGTGGCTCTCGATGAAGTGGCGCACCTGCGCGGGCAGGCGGAACTCCGCGCCCAGCTCCATGCCGTCCTTCACGTGCCCGACGATCACCAGCAGGCTCATCGCCGGCGACAGCCGGTCGTGCCGGTTGGTGCCGGTCTGGTTCTCGACGAAGTACTCGGGCTTGTTGATCTTGCCGATGTCGTGGTAGAGCGCGCCGACGTAGGCCAGCAGGCCGTCGGCGCCGATCGACTCGGCCGCGGCCTCGGCGATGTTTGCCACCTGGAGCGAGTGGTTCCAGGTGCCCGGCGCACGCCGCTGCAGCTCGCGCAGCAGGGGGTGCTTCGGGTCGCGCAGCTCGACGAGCGTCAGGCCCGTGGCATGGCCGGAGACGCGCTCGATGGTCGGCAGCAGGCCGATCATCAGGAAGCCGACGAAGAGTGCCGTGACCATCGCGATGAGCGACTCGCCGAGGGCGATCGAGATGGCTGCCGGGTCGGCCGCGCCGGGTGCCGCGGCGCCGAGGAGCACGGCGCCGGCCGAGACGAGCGCGGCCGAGACCGAGGCCGTGACGAGCGTCGAGCGGTGGCGCACGTCGCGCAGCAGGGCCGCGTAGATCACCGGTCCGGCGAGCGCCGCGATCCAGGTCGTGCCCGGCGCGATGGCGAGCGCGAGCGGCTGCTGCGCCAGCACCGTGACGAGCGAGACGCGCAGGCCGAACGCGACCGTGGCGATGCCGGCGGCAAGCAGCGCCGCGCCGATCGCGGCGAACCCCACGGCGCGCGGGTAGGCGAACACCATGACGGCGACGATCGCCGCCGGGAGCAGGACGAGCCCCAGCGCCGAGGCGAGCCGCCGCCAGCGGCGGAACACGTCGGGCGCCTGCTGCGCGAGGACGATCGCGGCCAGCACGCCGATCCCGAGGGCGAGCGCCGCCGCGGCCGTGAAGGGCATGGCCACGCCGGGGTGCGACTCCGAGCCGCGGTGGCGCGCGTGCTCCGCGTGCGCGCGGGCCACCTGCTCGGCGGTCAGCACGTCGCCCGGGGCGTAGAGCGCCTCGCCGCGCGGGTGCACCACCTGCACGGGCGGTGCCTGCTGCGCGGCTTCCTCCTCGGCGGCCTTCGTGGCGGCGGCGTCGAAGGCGATGGTCGGCTTCGGATCGGCGAGGATCGGCGCCACCGCGGACTGCGCGAGCTCGATCGGGAACCCGGCCTCGGTGGCCTCGGCCACCAGCCGCGCGCGCATCGAC
>JBEITQ010000214.1:0-3326 GCA_040374835.1 Phycisphaeraceae bacterium
GGCGGAAGTAGTCGAAGAAGCCCTTGGGGCTCGAGCGGTCGTAGCCCGCCCAGAAGGCGGGCTCGGTGATCGCCGCGCATCCCGCGCGCGCCATGCGGCCGTAGTCGTCCGTGGAGCGGCTGACCAGGTGGACATGCGGGTCGATGTACATGGATCAGGCCTTCGAGGGATCGTGCGCGCCGGTCGCGCCCTTCATGCCGGCCTTCGCGACGGGTGCCGAGGTCGGGTCGCTCAGGTGCTCGAGGATGCGGCGCGCGCGCTCGGGATGGCCGTCCGACAGGATCCCCACGCAGTGGCGGAAGGCGCGCATGCGGAAGTCGTCGTCGCCCGGGCCGGCGCGGTCGACGCGGTCGAGGAACGCGGCCACGTCGAGAAGCCGCGCGCGGTGTTCCATGAAGTAGGCGTCGACGACCTGCGCACGGGTCATGGGGCTGCCTTCGGCGCGGCCGGCGGTGTCCATGGAGGTGAGTCTAGGGCGGTGCCGCGCTCAGCCCACGAGCGACGCGATCGCGCCGCGCAGCACGCCGAGGTCCATCTCGTGGACGTCGACGGGGTCGCCGATGCCGCGCAGCAGCGTGATCGTCAGCCGGCCGCCGAGGTGCTCGCGGAACTCCTCGAGCCCCGCGACCAGCGCGTCGGGGTCGGCGAGCAGCGGGTGCGACGTCGGCAGGGAAAGCGCGCGCAGCGCGGAAAGCACGCGGTCGGCATCGGCGGGCGCGAGCAAGCCGGCGTTCGCGGCGTAGGCGGTGTCGACGGCGATGCCGATGGCCACCGCCTGCCCATGCGGCAGCGCGCCGTCGGTGAGGCCCTCCAGCCGGTGCGCCAGCCAGTGCCCATGGTCGAGGGGACGGGCGCTCTGCGTCTCGAACGGATCGCCCCCGAGCGCGATGTGCCGCCAGTGCAGCTCGGCGCTGCGGACGATGACCGGCATCGCCGCATGCATGTCGCGCGCGCGGATCGCGGCCGCGTCGCGCTCGATGCGCGCAAGCAGCCCTGGGTCGCGCAGCAGCGCGATCTTCACCGCCTCGCTGAATCCGCCGGTCCACGACCACTCGGGCGTCGACGCCAGGAACGCCTCGTCGCAGACCACCGCGTGCGGCACCGCGAAGGTGCCCACGTAGTTCTTGCGCCGCCCGAGGTTGATGCCGTTCTTCACCGCCATGCCCGCGTCGTCCTGCGACAGGACGGTGGTCGGCAGGCGCACCAGCCGGCAGCCGCGGTGGGCGATCGCCGCGCCGAAGCCGACCGCGTCGAGCACCGCGCCGCCACCGACCGCGATCACGCACGACTGGCGGTCGATCCGGTGCTCGACGGTGGCGCGCACCACGCGGTCGGGGACCTCCATGCCCGCCTTGGCGCGCTCGCCGCCGGGCACGCGCTCGACGGCGCAGAGTTCCGGCATGCCGGGCCGCGCGGAAAGCCAGCGCTCGAGCGCCACCGCCAGCTGCGGATGCGCCTCGGCCACGCCGTCGTCCACGAACGCGATGCAGCGCGCGCTTCCGGCCAGGGCCTGCGCCAGCGCCGCGTTCTCCGGGTCGAGCACGTCGCGCGTGAACGTCACGCGGTGCCGCGCGGGCACCTGCATCGGGACGTCGAACGTGGCGGCGACGGTGGCACGGCCCATGGCGGACCGACCATCGTAGGGGTCATGCGGCGCGCGCCCGTCAGGGCTGGCCGCGGAATCGGTCGGGCACCACGACGCGCGGGGCGCCGCGGCCGGCGGCGACGGGCACCGAGGGCGCGTCCTCGAGCTTCGCCGACACGGTCATGGCGTCGCCGCCGCGGACGATCTCGACGTCGCACTCGGCGCCGGGCTTGCACATGCGGATGGCGCGGGTGACGCGCATCATGTTCGGGGTCGCGTCCCCGTTCACCTTGACGATGATGTCGCCCGCGCGCAGCCCCGCGCGGTCGGCGGGGCCGCCCGCGACCACGTCGGCGACCACGACGCCCGCTCCCCTGAAGCCTGTGCCGGCGGCGACGTCCGGGGTGAGCGGCTGCATCTGGATGCCCAGGAAGCCGCGTGCGGGCGCGCCGCCGGCGATGATCGAATCCACCACGTCCTTCGCCATGTTCGACGGGATGGCGAAGCCGATGCCGTCGGAGCCGCCGCTGCGGCTCTCGATGGCGGTGTTGATGCCCACCACGCGCCCGTCCATGTCGACGAGCGGTCCGCCGGAGTTCCCGGGGTTGATGGTGGCGTCGGTCTGCAGGTAGTTCTCGAGCGGGCTCAGGCCCACCTCGCGCCCCTTGGCGCTGATGATGCCCGCGGTGACGGAGTCGCGCAGCCCGAACGGCGCGCCGAGCGCGATCACCCAGTCGCCCACCTCCGCCGCGTCACTGTCGCCGAATGCGATCGGCTGCAGGTCGGGAAGGTCCACCTTCAGCACCGCAAGATCGGTCTCGACGTCGGCGCCGACGAGCTCGGCGCGCGCCTCGCGGCCGTCGTTGGTGCGCACCATGATGGTCCCGCCGACGCGCACGACGTGGTTGTTGGTGACCACGTGCCCGTCCTTCGAGACGATGAATCCCGTGCCGACGCCCTGCGGCACCGACTGGGGGACCATCATCATGGGCACCTGCATGCCGCGCATGCGCACCATGCCGCCCACCGGGCGCACGTCCGGGCGCACCTCGATCGAGACGACCGACGGCGAGGCGTGGCGCGCGATGGCGCGGAAGGCCTGCGACAGCTTCTTGGCATGGGACGCCGCCTCCTGCACGTCCGGGGGCAGCACCGGCTGCCCAACACCGGACGGCAGGCTGTCCGCCCACGCGGCGGACGTGGAGGCGAGGACGAAGGCCGCAAGCACACGGGGCATGCTCGAGGGGGACGTTCGCATGACGCGGTTACGCCACCGCACGCGCCCGGTTCGCGAAAGATCGCGGGGCGCGTGTGATTCCCGTTATCCGGTCACTGGACCCGAGCGGGAGGGCGGTCACCCCACGCTTCGGCGAGGCGAGCCAGCAGTACGCCGGCCGCCACCCCGACGTTCAGCGAATCCACGCCCGGGGCCATGGGAATCCGCGTCCGGTGGGAACAGGCCCCGAGGGCCGCCGGCGTCAGGCCGTCGAACTCGGCGCCCACCAGGACCGCGACGCGACGGGGCGAGGTTCGGGCCATCGCGTCGGCGGTCTCGGCGAGCGTGCGGTCGCCGCCGCCGGTCGCCCCGACGAGCGCCAGCCGCGCGCCGTCGCGCAGCCAGGCGAGATCGTCCGCCCAGGCCTCGCTGCGCGCGAACGGCACGCGCAGCGCGTGGCCGAAGCTCACGCGGAGGCTCTTGCGGTACAGGGGATCGTGGCAGCCCTCGGAGAGGATCACGGCA
>JBEITQ010000164.1:0-4820 GCA_040374835.1 Phycisphaeraceae bacterium
GCCGGCGCGGCGTGCGCGGCGCGGGCCGCCTGCTCGACGAGCCGGTCCACCTCGTCCGCCGGCATCCACGGCAGGGCGCGCAGCTTGGCCTCGATGCGCGCGGGCATCGGCTTGGACTCGCGCTCCCACCGTGGGCGGCTCTTCCAGCGGCGGTGGATCCAGAGGTACTGCGTGGGGTCGAGGTTCACGGCCCGCTCCATCGCGCGGTTGTAGCGCGCGGTGAGCCAGAAGACGGGGTCGTCCTCGCCGGCCCAGTCGCGCGGGCGGATGACGTCGGTGGTGCAGACGCGGTAGCGGAAGCCGTCGCCGTGGCGCAGCGCCACGCCCACGACCACGGGCAGCTCGTAGCGGATGGCAAGCAGCGCCACCGACTTGTAGGCGCTCGCCATCCGCCCGAAGAAGGGCACGAACACGCCGTCCGGGCCGGCGTCCTGGTCGGCGATCATCGCGACGCGGCCGCCGGAGGTGACGATCCGCTGCAGTTCCTCCGTGGCGCCGAACTTCGTGATCACGCGCATGCCGCGCGCCTCGCGCTTGCCGAGCGCCCAGTCCCAGATCCACGGGTTGTCGAGCGGGCGCGCGAGGGCGTGCATCCGGAAGCCCATGAGCGTGGGGAAGAACCCGAGCAGTTCCCAGTTGCCCGCGTGCGGCGCGAGGAAGATCGCGGGCCGGTCCTCGATCATCGCCTCGATGCCGCGACGCGCCTCGTCGAGGTCGACGTGCCGCGGCCAGGTCTCCTCGGTCAGGAGCCTCGGCAGCTGGAACGCGTCCACCATGTAGGTCCGGAACATGTACCGCACGCTGGCGCGGGCGAGTTCCTCGGCCTCGCCGGCCGGCATGCCGGGGAAGGCGCGGCGGACGTTCCCGAGCGCGCGGTCGAGGCGCTTTCGGTTGAAGGCGCACCACGCGTCGGCCACCACCCCCGCGGTGCGGAGGTTCTGCTCCGGGGGGAACGCGCCGAACAGCCACTCGAAGCTGCGCGCGCCGGCGTACTGCGCGAGGTGGATCGCGTTCCGCAGGGCAGGTGCCTTGGACTGGGCGCCCATCGTCTCGAGCGCCCGGCGGCGGTCAGCGTCCTTCGTTGGTCAGGACCTGCATCCGGTTCCAGTTCAGGACCGGGACGCGGGCCGACTGCGCGTCGGTGAACAGGGCCGTGTAGGCCTCGTACGCGCGCTTCTGGTCGAAGTGCGCCGTGTACTCGCCCTCGTCGGCGTCCGGCGGCAGGTCGAGCGGCTTGGAGGGCTGCACGCCCATCACCACGAAGTCGAGGTCGCCGCGCAGCGCGTCGCCCTCCACCACGTCGCCGCCCCAGGCCTTGATGCGGCCGCGGACGTACTCGGCCTCGGCGGCCGTGGCCTTGCCGTCGGCGTCGACGTCGAACATGCCGTGGACGAGGAACTTGTAGCGGTACTCGGGGCTGAAGATGACGTTGGCGATCACGTCGTCCTTCACCACCGGGCGCGTGCGCCCGCCCCAGCGGCGGCCCTCCGGGATGATGCGCGCCGTGGAGGTGCTCTCGTCGACCTTGAGCACCTGGATGCGCGCCTTTCCGGGGATCAGCTCGCCGGTCGAGGGGTTGTACTGGATGGCCTGGACGCTGTCGTAGACGTCGAAGGTCATGCCCGGCTGCACGCGCTGCTTGGAACCGATGGAGATGAACACCTCTCCGTCCTGGCCGGCCGAGTCGATGATGCGGCCGTCGGCGAGCTGTGCGGCGTTCTCCGGCTTCACGCGGTACTGGTCGACGCTCTTCTGGAGCTCGGAGACGCGGGTCTCGAGCGTGGCGCGGCTCACGGACTCGCTGTCGATCTTCTCCTGCAGGCTGGCCACCTCGTTGCGGCGGCGCTGGTCCATCTCGTCCTGCAGGCGCGTGATCTCCTGCACCGTGCTCTCGACCTTCTTGCCGTACTCGTCGACCTTGGTGCGGTAGGCCCCGATGTCGCCCTCCACGCGCTGGCCGGCGGCCAGGGCGCCCTGGGAGGCCTTGCCGGCCTCCTCGCGCGCGGCCGCGGCGTCGGCGCGGGCGGCGGTGGCCTGCTGCTTGAGGTTGGCGTTGTCCTGGGAGAGCTGGTCGCGGCTCGAACGCAGCGCATCGAGCTCGAGCTTGAGGTTCGTGACGTTCTCGGCGCCGAGCGCCTTCTTCGCCGTCGCGAGGGTGTCCTCGCCGGCGACGGCGTCGGCCTCGCCGGTCATGAAGCCGACGAGCGCCTTGTACTCGCGGTCGATCTTCGAGGCCTTGGAGTTGCTCGCCTGCGCCGCATCGTCGGCGGCCTTCTTCTTCTCCACCGCGGCGCCGGCCTCGACGTGGAAGTAGATCGTCGAGGCCAGCAGGCCGACCGTGAGGATGACGAAGGTGACGAGGCCAACGACAAGGCCGGTCGTGCGCTGGTTCATGGAAGGCATGTCTCCGAGGGCGGAACGGGGGGAGGGCCCCCGCCGGGTGAAGCGGAAAGTGTCCGGAAACCGGGCGTCCGCGTCAAGTGGAGAGTACGCGAGCCGGGTGCCGCGGGGTTGCGCGCGGGGCGGCGTTCGGTCGATTGGTTTCCGGCCACTCCCGCCGTGTGCGGGTCACTTGCCGGCGCTTCGGCGCCGCAATTCCGCCTTGGCCTCGCGGAATTCGACGACCTGCACATCCTCCGGCTTCTCCGGACGGCGGTACCAGCGCAGCATCGCCTCGAGGTCGAGGGTGCCGTACCACGGCTTGCCCGACCAGAAGGCGCTGGGGCCGCCGACGGCGGCTGAGTTGCCCCCGCGCGCGGCAAGGTCGGCCTGGGCGCGCTCGAGCTGCGTGCGGGTCTCGGCGAGCGCCGTCTTCAGCTGCATGACCTGGGCACGGAGGGCATCGGCGTCCGAGGCCGCGCCCGACGCGGCGCTCGACGTGGACCGTGCCGCGAGGAGTTCCTGGTTCGTCCGCTCGAGGGACGCACGCGCGGCCTCGGCCTCCGCGGCGCGCGCCGCCGACTGCGACTGCGCCTCCTGGATCTTCGCCTGCGCGTCCTTGGCCGCCGCCTGCGCGGCGTCGGCGCGCGCCTGCGCGTCCTTCGCCGCTGCCTCGGCCCGCGCGGCGCGTTCGGCGAGCGTCTTGGCGTCCGCCTCCGCCTTCGAGGCGCGCTCGGACTCGCCCTGCGCGCGCTTCGCCGCCTCGGCCGCGGCGGCTTCCTTGTCCGCGAGCGAGCTCGACTTGGAGGCAAAGTGGATGGTGGTCCCGAGCAGGATCGCGGTGAGGATCCCGAGCGCGACGGTCATCGGGGAGCGGGTGGCGGCGGCGTTGGTCTGGTTCATGGCGGTCGTGGGGGGAGGTGAGGGCGGGCCGAGGGACGTCCCGCCAGTGTCCGGAAACAGGTCGGCGACCGGGGTATACCGCCTTTCGGCGCGCCGGTTGCGGCCGCCGCGGATTCTTGGCATACTGCCCCATTCGTCCGAACGCCGAGGAACCCCGTGCCGAACACCGAGTCAGCCAAGAAGCGAGTCCGCCAGAACGCCAAGCAGAACGCCCTGAACAACTGGCGCAAGCGCCGGGTCAAGGACCAGGTCAAGGCGTTCGACCAGGCCATCCACGCGCGTGACCCGAAGGCCGCCGAGGCCGAGTACCGCAAGGTGGTCTCGATCCTGGACAAGGTGGCCTCGACCTCGACCATGCACCGCAACACCGCGTCGCGGAAGAAGAGCCGCCTCGCGAAGCAGCTGAAGGCGATCCAGGGCGCCAAGAAGTGACCCCACGGTCGGCGCAGGTCCGCGTCCTCTGCCTGGACGTGGACGGGGTGTTGACCGACGGGACCGTGGCGCTCGACGACCTCGGGCACGAGACGAAGCGGTTCAACGCGAAGGACGGTCTGGGGATCGCGATCTGGCGCCGCATGGGCGGCGAGGTGGCCGTGATCACCGGTCGCGCCGGCCAGGCGGTCCGGCACCGGCTCGAGGAACTCGGCGTCCGGCAGCTCCATTCGGGGACCTCCGACAAGGCGGCGGCGCTGCGCGCGGTGGCCGCGGCGGTGGGCGTTGCCCCGGAGGCGATCGCCTTCGTCGGCGACGACCTGCCTGATCTTCCGGCGATGCGGGCCTGCGGATACCCTGTGGCCGTGCACGATGCCGCGGCGGAAGTCCGTGCCGCGGCGGCCTACGTGACCGCCGCGCCCGGCGGCCGAGGCGCCGTGCGCGAGGTGGTGGAGCACCTCCTGCGGAGCCAGGACCGATGGAACGACGCGCTGGCCATGTTCGACGCCCCGTCGGACGCCCCCCGATCGGCGGGGCGCGCCGATGAGCGGCCCCGCAGCGCCTGAAGACCCCTGGAAGCGGCGCCGCCGGCGCCCGTGGATCCTGACCGCCGTGGCAGTGGCGGCATCGGTCGGGCTGGTGGTGGCGGCATGGGTCGTCGACCGGCAGTCGGGCCCGAAGCGCGCGGCGCGCGCGCGCGAGCGCCCGGTGGCGGACCTCGTGGTGCCGGAGCCGCTCAGCGACCAGGAGCGCGCGGGCACGGGGCCGCGGTTCGGGTCGCAGGAAGCGGTGCGCCTGGAGCAGGGCGCGTGGGTGCAGGTGGCCGACGCGGGCGGCAACCTGAAGCAGCAGTACACGGCGTCGCGCATCGATCCGCTTCCGGACAAGCGCCTCGCGATGAAGGACCCGCGCGCGGTGCTGTACGGCGACGGCGGCCGCATCGTCACGATGCGCAGCGACGACATGGCCGCGCGCGTGCCGAAGCGTGCGCTGGAGAGCGGGCGCCTCTCCGGCAACGTGGTGATCCGCATCTACCGTCCGAAGGACGGGCGCGCGGTGGACCTGAAGTCGGACGCGCCGGAGATCACGGTCGAGGCGCCGGAGGC
>JBEITQ010000180.1:0-4348 GCA_040374835.1 Phycisphaeraceae bacterium
CGCCGGGCGCACGCCGCTACTTCCGCGACCGGCAGGGACGGCTGGAGCTCGCCGGGATCGGCATCGCCGCCGCAGAGGCGCTCGGGATGCACGCGGACTGGACGCAGCATGACGCCCCCGGCGCCTCGGGAGTCGCGTCGGCGTGGTTCGTCGCGATGCCCTTCGACGGCGCCCGCGCGCGCGACGCCTCGTGGGCGTGCTTCGGGGACGGCGACTGCGTGCTGCCGGAGATCGAGCTGCGGTGCGGCGGCGACGGCGCGACGCTCGCCGTCAACGTCACCGCATCCACCGACCGTGCCGCCCTGCGCGCCACGCTCGAGGCACTGGCGCGGCCCGCGGGTGCCTGCGTGATCGAGCCGGCGCTCGTCCGCGAGGATGACCCGGGCGACGAGGAACGGTGGATGCGCGCGGTCGAGTCGGCGCTGGCCCGCATCCGTTCGGGAGAGTTCCGCAAGCTCGTCCTGGCGCGGCGACGGCGCTACCGCGCCAGCGCGGCCCTGGAGCCGGTCGGCGTGCTGGCGCGGCTCGGCGCGCGCGAGTCCCGCGGATTCCGGTTCATGGTCGAGGCGGCGCCCGGGCGGGCGTTCCTCGGCGTGACGCCCGAGCGGCTGGTGTCGCGCACGGGATCGAACGCGCGCAGCGAGGCCGTCGCCGGCACGCGCCCGCGCGGCGTGGACGCCGCGGCCGACCGCCTGCTCGGAGAATCGCTGCAGGCAAGCACGAAGGACCGCGCCGAGCATGAGCTGGTGGTCGAGCGCGTGCGCGATGCGCTTGCCGGCTGCGCATCGACCGTCCGAACCGACGCCCAGCCGAGGCTCCTGCGCCTTGCCTACGTGCAGCACCTGCAGACGCGGGTGCACGCGGCGCTCCGTGCGGGAGTCGGCGATGCGGACCTGGTCGCGGCCCTACACCCGACGCCGGCCGTCGCCGGATCGCCGGTGGCGGCGGCGACCGAGGCGCTCCGCGCGCTCGAGCCGTTCGACCGTGGGCTGTACGCGGGCCCCGTGGGCGTCGTCTCGCGCGACGGCGCCGAGATCGCGGTCGCCATCCGCTCGGCGCTGATCGAAGGCGACGTGCTGACGGCGTTCGCGGGCGCAGGCATCGTCGACGGGTCGGACCCGGCCGAGGAGTGGCGCGAGACCGGGCACAAGCTGCTCGCGTTCGAGGGGCTCGCACGCTGACGCCATGCGCGACGCGCCGAACCTGAACCTCGCGTGGACGTCGCTCGCGGCCGAGGAATGCCGTCGGCTCGGGGTGTGCCACGCGGTGGTGAGCCCCGGGTCGCGCAGCGCCCCGCTCGCGGTGGCGTTCGCGCGGCAGGCGGGCATCGAGGTGCACGTCGCCCATGACGAGCGCGGCGGCGCCTTCATGGCGCTCGGCATCGCGCAGGCGACCGGTCTGCCGGCCGTGGCGATCATGACGAGCGGAACCGCGGTGGCGAACGCGCTGCCGGCGGCGGTCGAGGCGCGGATGGCGCGCGTGCCGCTCCTCGTCTTCGCGGCCGACCGGCCGCCGGAGCTGCGCGACTGCGGCGCCAACCAGTCGATTCCGCAGGCGGGCCTCCTCGACGGCGCGGTGCGCTGGTCGGCGGACCTGCCCTGCCCCACGACGGAGATTCCCGCCGAATACGTGCTCTCGACCGTCGACGAGGCGTTCGCGCGCGCCTGCGGGCTGGCCGGCAGCCATGCGGGCGCGGTCCACCTGAACTGGCAGTTCCGCGAGCCGCTGGCCCCGGAAGAGCGGGAGTGGGATCGCGCGTGGCTTGGGTCGATCGCGCGCTGGACGCGCGGCCGTGCCCCGTGGCGGACGACGCTCTCGGTTTCGCCGGAGCCGCTGGCCGTCGACGATGGCATCGTGGTGGCCGGCCTCGGAGCCAACCGCTGGCTGCCGGCGGCGTGGCGCGGGACGGTGCTTGCCGACTCGGCGAGCGGCCGGGCCGGTGCGGGCCGCGTGGGAGCGGACCTGGTGCTGCGCACGGCGGCCGACTGCGCGCCGCTCGCGCAAGCGCTCGCCCCGGCGTGCATCACCACGGTGGGCGGCGGCATCGCGTCGAAGCGGCTTGGGGAGTGGATGGCGCGGCAGCCGTGCCCGGTGGTCGCCGTGGGCGCGGGCGATCCGCGGCAGGATCCGAACCATCGTGCGTCGCTGGCGGTCTCGGGCGGCGTGACGCTGGTTGCCGGGCGTGGGCTCCGCGCGCACCCGGCGTGGACGCGAGCGCTGCGGACCGCGACCGATGCCGCCGCGCGCGCGCTCGCCTCGGACGCGCGGCTCACCGAGCCGACCGCGATCGCCACGGCCATGGCCGCGGCCGCTTCCGCGCGGCGCGGCACCGTCTTCCTTGGGTCATCGATGCCGGTCCGCGATGCGGACTTCATGGCAATCGCCGCGCCGAAGGGATGGACGAGCGCCGCCAACCGCGGTGCGAGCGGGATCGACGGCCTGCTCTCGACGGCCACGGGACACGCGGCCGCGAGCGGCGCGCCGACGATCGCGGTGGTCGGCGACGTCAGCGCGCTGCACGACCTGAATGCCCTGCAGCTTGCCTCGACGGTCGACGTGCCGCTCGTGATCGTGGTCCTCAACAACGACGGCGGCGGCATCTTCCGCTACCTGCCGATCGCCCGCCATGCGGACGTCTTCGAGCGGCTCTTCGCCACGCCGCACGGACGCACGTTCGCGCCGGTGGCGCGGGCATTCGGCCTGGGCGCCCATTCGCCGCGCACGCGGGCGGCGCTGGGGACCGCGGTGCGGCGGGCACTCCGCCACCGCGGCGCGACGCTCATCGAGGTGACTTGCACGCGCGAGGCAAGCGAGCGGGCACGCGCCCAGGCCGTTGCCGCCGCCGATGCGGCGCTGCGGCGCGCCTTCCGGTGATCACCGATGCACCGCGTGACGCTCGTGCACGGGTTCCTGGGTGCGCCGGAAGACTGGGACGGCGTGGCGACGGCGCTGGGCGGCGACGTGCGCTGCGACCGCGTCGACCTGCGGTCGCTCGGGTGCGAATCGGTGGCCGCGGCGGCGGAGCGGCTGAGCTCGCACGTCGGGCGCACGGCGCCGGGAGCGCTCGTCGGATACTCGCTCGGCGGGCGCCTGAGCCTCGCGGCCGCCGCGATGCAGCGGCTGCCGATCCCGCTCGTCCTCCTCTCCGCGAGCGCAGGCATGGAAGACCCGGCGCAGCGCGACGCGCGTGCCCGCGAGGACGACGCGCGCGCCGAAGCGATCCGGCGCGACGGGCTGCCGGCCTTCGTCGAGCGCTGGTACGGCATGCCGATGTTCGCGCGCCTGCGGTCGTCGCCCGACTTCGCGTCGGTGCGCGACCGGCGCGCCCGCGGCGACGGCGAGTTCTGGGCGCGGTGCGTCGCGGGATGCTCGCCCGGCCGTGCGGCCGGCGCGTGGGGCGCGCTGCCGTCGCTGCCGGCGGGCTCGGCGTTCGCGGTCGGCACCGAGGACGACCGCTATAGTTCGCTTGCCGATCGCGTCGAGCGGGAGGCCCCGCACGTGCGCGTCGAGCGCATCGCCGGCGCGGGCCATGCGCTCCCCATCGAGGCCCCCGAGCGCTGCGCGGCGCTGATCGAACACGCCCTCCGGAACGCCCCATGACCACCAAGACGCCCGTCGCCAAGCCATCCACCGAGACTGCCGAGCGCATCCGTCCCGCCCTCGACTGGCGGGAGGTCGACCTGGGGTTCAGGGAAGTCCGCTACCACGTGGCCGAGGGCATCGCGAAGATCACGATCAACCGGCCCGAGGTGCGCAACGCCTTCACGCCGCGCACCGTGGAGGAGATGCGCAAGGCCCTCCTGGCCGCGAAGGAGGACCGGTCCGTCGGCGTCGTCATCCTCACGGGCGAGGGCGAACGCGCCTTCTGCGCCGGCGGTGACCAGCGCATCCGCGGCCACACCGGCTACCGCTCCGAGGGCGGCAGCGAGATGCTGAACGTGCTGGACTTCCAGCGCGAGATCCGCACCTGCCCCAAACCCGTGGTGGCCATGGTCGCCGGCTGGGCGATCGGCGGCGGCCACGTGCTCCACATGATGTGCGACCTCACCATCGCCGCCGCGAACGCACGGTTCGGCCAGGTCGGGCCGCGCATGGGAAGCTTCGACGGCGGCTACGGCGCCAGCTACATGGCGCGCATCATCGGCCAGAAGCGCGCACGGGAGATGTGGTTCCTGTGCCGCAGCTACTCGGCGGAGGAGGCGCGCGACATGGGGCTCGTCAACGCGGTGGTCGGCGTCGCCGAGCTCGAGGAGGTCACGGTCCAGTGGTGCCGCGAGATGCTCGCGAACTCGCCGACGGCGATCCGCGCGCTGAAGGCCGCGCTCAACGCCGACTGCGACGGCCAGGC
>JBEITQ010000101.1:0-6927 GCA_040374835.1 Phycisphaeraceae bacterium
CCGCCGGCTGGTCGCGACCCCGGTCTCCCTGCAGATGGAGGCCGCGGAGTGCGGCGCCGCATGCCTGGTGTCCGTGCTCGGCCGGCATGGCCGGCACGTGACGCTCGAGGAGGCCCGGCGCGCATGCGGCGTCTCGCGCGACGGCAGCAACGCGCTGCAGCTGAAGGCGGCGGCCGAGCACTGGGGGCTGGAGTGCGAGGGCTACTCGGTGGACTCGGCGGAGCTGCCCGACGTCGAGCTTCCGGCCATCCTCTTCTGGGGATTCGACCACTTCGTCGTGCTCGAGGGCTGGTCGCGCGGCCGTTGGCGCGTCATGGACCCGGCCGTCGGGCGCACCTGGCTCTCCGCCGAGGAGTTCAGCGAGCGCTTCACCGGGGTGGTGCTCGAGCTCAAGCCGGGGCCGTCGTTCGCGCGCGGCGGCCGCCCGCCGAGCGTCACGGCCGCGCTCCTCTCGCGCCTCCGTGGGTCGCGGCGCGTCCTGGCGGCGGCACTTGCCTGCGGCCTCGTGGCCGCGGTGCCGGCGATCGCGCTGCCGGCGCTCGGCGCCGCCTACATCGACCGCGTGCTCCTCGACCGTGCCCAGTCGTGGCTGCTGCCGATGGCGGCGATCGCGCTGGGGTGCATGGCGGTGGCATCGGTCATGGAGTGGGTGCGGCAGCGGATCCTCGCGATGCTCGAGCAGCGCATGGCGATCGCGTGGGCCGCGTCCTTCATGGAGCACCTGCTCCGGCTGCCGGCCGGCTTCTTCGCGCACCGGTCCCCGGGCGACGTGGCGCAGCGCCTGGGCAGCATCGAGTCGATGGCCGATGCCCTCGCCTCGCGCCTGGCGCCCGCGGCCGTCGGGCTCGCGACCTCCCTGGCGTTCCTCGCGGGCATGGTGTTCCTCGACTGGCGGCTGGCGTGCGTGGCCATGGCAACCGTCGGGACGATCCTCATCGTCGTCCTGCGGACCGGGCGGGCGCTCGTCGACGGCACCCGCGTGCTCGAGCGCGAGGCCGGCATGGCCGCCGGAACCCTTTCCTCCGGCATCGCGGCGATCGAGAGCGTGAAGAGCGCCGGGCGCGAGGCGGACCTCTTCGCACGCATCGCCTCCGCGAACGCACGGGTGTCGGTGGCGGTGCAGTCGCTCGAGTCGCGCTCGGCGTTCCTGGACGCCCTGCCATCCCTGCTGTCGTCGCTCCTGGTGTCGGCCCTGGTGCTCTCGTA
Source organism: Phycisphaeraceae bacterium (assembly GCA_040374835.1). Lineage (GTDB taxonomy): Bacteria > Planctomycetota > Phycisphaerae > Phycisphaerales > SM1A02 > UBA966. The sequence goes on from JBEITQ010000101.1 coordinate 1,207, forward strand.
CGGCGGGTGGCAGGTCATGCAGGGCGACATGACGATCGGTGCGCTGATCGCCTTCCAGGCACTTCTCGTGGCGTTCATGGGACCCGCGGTCGAGCTGGCGTCGCTCGCCCAGGACCTGCAGACCCTGCGCGCCACGCTCGCGCGCGTGGACGACGTCATGCGGCACCCGATCGACCCGATGGCGCGCCCCGATGCCGCCCCCGTGCGCGCCGCCTCCGTGCATGCCGACGCGATCGAGTTTCGCGACGTGTCGTTCGGCTACAGCGAGTCGTCGCCCCCGGTCGTGAAGGGCCTGACGCTCTCGGTCGGCCCCGGCCGTCGCGTGGCGGTGGTCGGATCGTCCGGCTCCGGCAAGAGCACCGTGGCCAGGCTGGCCTGCGGGCTGCTTCAGCCCTGGTCCGGCGAGGTGCTCGTGGGCGGCCGTCCGCTGCAGGCGATCCCGCGGCACGAGCGCACCTCGACGATCGCGGCGGTGGGGCAGTCGCCGGTCCTCTTCGAGGCGTCGCTCCGCGAGAACGTGTCGCTCTGGGACCCCCAGGTGCCGGACGCGTGGATCCGCGAGTCGATCGAGGACGCGGGCCTGGTGGGGATCGCCGATGCGCGCGGCGGGCTGGGCATGGCGGTCGCGGAGTCGGGATCGAACCTGTCGGGCGGCGAGGCGCAGCGGATCGAGATCGCGCGCGCGCTGTCGCGGCGGCCGTCGGTGCTCGTCCTCGACGAGGCGACCTCGGCGCTCGATGCCACCACGGAGTCCCGGATCGACCGGGCCATCCGGCGGCGCGGGTGCGCGTGCATCGTGGTCGCGCACCGCCTGAGCACGATCCGCGACTCCGACGAGATCATCGTGCTCGAGGACGGCGAAGCCGTGGAGCGAGGCACCCACGAGGCGCTGATGGCGCAGGGCGGCCGGTACGCGCGCCTGGTGCGGGGTGGCATGCGATGACGCTTCCCTCGGCGATCGCGCAAGCATGCGCGTCGGCCGGCGAGTCGCCGTGCCGCCTGGACGGGCGGGACCACCTCGACCTCGGCGCGAACGCACGCGGGTGGGCCGTCGTCGGCGGGACGGTGAACGTCTTCGCGGCACCTCGACGCGCCGACGGTTCGATCGGCAGGCGAACGCACCTTGGCACCGTGGCACCGGGGGGGTTCCTGCCCGGGCTGGAGGACGCGCTCGCCGGCCGGCCGGTGACCCTGGTCGCGGTGCCCGACGGCCCGGCCTCCGTGGTTCGCGAACCGCGGAGCGGGATCGATGCGGGCGAGGTGGCCGAGGCACGGACCGCCTTCGCGCGGGTGATGCTTCCCTTCGTCGTGCGTGCCGACGCGGACCCCGAGGAAGACCCCGTGGTCACCCTGGTGGGCCGCGCCGTCGAGGTCGTGGCGCGCGAGGAGGAGGCCGTCGCGCGCGCGGCCGGGCTCCGTGCGGGGCGCGCGGAGTCGAGCCGAACGGGCTTCGCGCAGATGCTCACGGCGATCTTCGCCGGCCGCGACGAGGTGCTGAGCGTGAGCGCCTCGTTGCCGCCCTTCCTGCGTGCGTGCCGGCACGTGGCCGTCGCGTCTGGGGTGCCCCTGCAGTCGATCCCGCGGCGAGTTCCCGAGGATCCGCTGCTGCCTCCGCCCGAGGCATTCGCGCACGCGGCGCGCATCGGCTGCCGCCGTGCCACGTGCCGCGACCGATGGTGGACGAGGGACAGCGGGCCCATGCTGCGGATGCGCGCGGACGGCACGCCCGTCGCGCTGGTGCCCGGGCGCTGGGGCGGGTACCGCGCGTTCGCCTACGAGGCCGGCGAGCAGCCGCGGCCCGTGCGCGTGGACGCGTCGTATGCCGCGACCCTCGACGGGGACGCGGTCCTGTTCGAGGTGCCGATGCCCGAGGGCGTCCGGACGCTGGGATCGATGTTCGCGTTCCTGCTCCGCGGGTGCGGCCACGAACTCGCGCTTGCGGCGGTCGTCGCCGGCGCGGCGAGCGTCCTGAACCTCGCCGTGCCGTACGCCACGGGGCTCCTGGTGAGCCGCGTGATCCCCGGCGGCGACGGGTCGTCGATCCTGCACCTCGGGCTGGTGCTCGCCTCGACCCTGGTGGCCGTCGCGTGCTTCGAGCTGGTCACGCAGTTCCTGCTGCTGCGCGTGGAGGCGAGGCTGGCGCTGCGCGGCTCGAGCGCCATCGTGCTGCGGGCGCTTTCGCTCCCGCTGGCCTTCTTCCGAAGGCAGTCGGTGGGCGAGCTCGCCGATCGCCTCGGCGTGGCCGACGACCTCCAGCGCCGCGTTTCGGGGTCGATGGTGGCGGCGGTGGTCGGCGGGATCTTCTCGCTCACTTACCTCTCGCTCATGCTGGCCGTGGACCTGCAGGCCGCCATCGTCTCGGCGGCGGCGTTCGTGCTCATCCTCGGCATCACCGCGCTGGTGGCGCGCCGCCAGGCACGGCACGCGGCGGATGCCGCCGAGCGAAGCGGCCGGCTCGGCGGATTCGCGCTCCAGCTGATCGGCGGCGTCGAGCGCATCCGCACCACCGGCACCGAGGAGCAGGCGCTCATCCAGTGGCTGCAGCGCTACCGCCCCGAGCGCCGGGCGATGTACCTGGCTTCGATGTGCGCGGCACGGCTCCATGTCCTCGGCACGGCGATCCCGTTCGCCGCGGCGGCGCTCCTCTGGTGGCGCTTCAGCGCGATGGACGGGGGCAAGGAAGCGCAGCTGGCGGCGTTCATGACCTTCAACGCGGCGTTCGGCGCGGCGCTCGTCGGCGTGACGTCGCTGGGCTACGCGCTGGGGGAGTTCGCGGAGGCGATTCCGCTCCTCAACCGGCTTCGCCCGCTGCTCGAGGAGCCGCCGGAAGCGGCACCGGGGGCGGAACCCGCGGGCCGGCTCACCGGCGCGATCGAGGTGCAGGACGTGCGCTTCGCGCACCCGGGGTCTCCCGGCGAGGTGCTGCGGGGCATCTCGCTCTCGGCGGCTCCCGGCGACTTCGTCGCGATCGTCGGGGCGTCCGGCAGCGGGAAGTCGACGCTCGCGCAGGTGATCCTGGGCCTCCAGAAGCCGACCGCCGGCAAGGTGCTCTTCGACGGCCAGGACGTCTCCCGGCTCGACCCCGTGTCGGTGCGCCGCCAGGTGGGGGTGGTGACGCAGCACCCGCGGCTCATTCCGGGCTCGATCCACGAGAACATCGTGGGTGCGGCGCTGCTGGGGCCCGAGGATGCGTGGGAGGCGGCGGAAGCGGCGGGGCTGGCCGACGACATCCGCGCCATGCCGATGCAGATGCACACGTTCGTCAACGAGCAGACGCTCTCCGGCGGGCAGCTCCAGAAGCTCCTGATCGCGCGGGCGCTGGTGACGCGGCCGCGCATCCTGGTGCTCGACGAGGCGACCAGCGCGCTCGACGAGGTGTCGCAGGCACACGTCTCCCGCTCGCTCGCCTCGCGCGCGGTGACGCGGATCGTGATCGCCCACCGGCTGAGCACGGTGCGCGACGCCGACCGCATCCACGTGCTGGCCGACGGCGAGATCGTGCAGTCCGGCCGGTTCGACGAGCTGGCGGCCTCGGACGGCCACTTCCGCGAGCTGGTGCGTCGCCAGCTGGTCGAGGAAGCGGCCCTGGCCGTGGGGGCGCCGGCATGATGCCCGGTCGTCCGGCCCTCTCGATTGCCGTCGCGGCGGTGCTGGCCGCCGGCTGCGGCTCGCCCTACCAGCGCCAGGGCATCCTCTCCGACGAGGTGAAGACCCGGCTGCAGTCGGTCGAGCGGGGCGATCCGGCGGCGTTCGGCGAGGCCGGGCCGCTGCCCCCGTCGTCGATCGAGCCGCCGTCGCCCGAGGAGCTGGCGCGCCTGGAGCCCGGCCAGCGCGGCGAGCGGGTGGACCTCGCGGGGGTGCGCGCCGCCGCCCTCGAGCACAACCTCGGCATCAAGGTGGTGCGCATCGACCCGGCCATCGCCAACGAGCGCGTCCTGCGCGAGCGCGCGAAGTTCGAGTGGACCTTCGGGCTGGTGGCCGACGGCGGCCGCGACGTCAACTACGTGCCGCCGCTGCAGCAGGACCTGTGGAACGCCGAGGTGCGCCCGAACCTGAACGTGCCCCTGGCCACGGGCGGGCAGCTCGACGTCGACTGGCGGCTCATGTACTTCGACGACCAGGATCCGACGCTGGTCGGCGACGAGGCCGTGGGCTACCAGAGCGCACCGCGCGTGACCATGACCCAGCCGCTCCTGCGGGGCGGCGGGCAGCTGGTGAACGAGTCGAGCATCCTGCTCGCGGAGTTCGGGCAGCGCCGCGTGGAGGTCCGCACCCGGATGATGGTGCAGCAGCTCCTGCTCGACGCCGAGCGCGCGTACTGGCGCGCCTACGGGGCCCGCCGTGCCTTCGACGTGGCGCTCGAGAGCTACCGCCGCGCGGTCGAGCAGGTGTCCGTCGCCGAGCGCCTCGCGGCGGCCCGCACCGCGGCCGCGACCGAGGTCATCAAGGCGCGCTACCTGGCTGTGAGCCAGGTGGACGACGTGATCGCCGCGAGCGAGCGCTTCCGTGCCCGGAGCCGCGAGCTCAAGCAGGCGATGAACCGGCCGGACATCCCGCTCGACGACTCGGTGGTGCTCGAGTTCGGCTCGGACCCGGAGCTGCGCAAGTACACGTTCGTGCCGCAGGCGGTGCTGGACCTGGCGCTGCGCCAGCGCGCGGAACTCCTCGAGGCGGAACTGGCGATCGCCGAGTCGGCGCTCGGCATCCAGGTGGCGGAGAACGGGCTGCTCCCGAAGCTCGACGCCTTCGGCACCACGTCGCCGATCGGATTCGGGCGATCGCTCGGCGGCGCGGTGAGCGACACCGGCGCCGATGCCACGACGACCCTGGCGTTCACGGGAGGGGTGCGCCTGGAGGTGCCGCTCGGCAACGAGGCGGCGCGCGCCGACCTGCGCTCGGCCCTCTACAGGCGCCTCAAGGACCTGGCCACCAGCCAGGATCGCCGCCTCACCATCACGCGCGAGGTGTACGACTCGGTCTCCCGCGCCTCGACCGGCTGGCAGTCGATGGTGGCGACCCGACAGGCCGTGGAGCTTGCCGGCCGCGCCTACGACGGCGTCAAGACGCTCTACGAGCGCCGCGCGGCGACGATCACCGACCTCACGCAGTCATTGCTGCAGCTGGTGGAGGCCCAGCGCGCGCAGGCGGCGTCCGAGGTGGACTACCAGCTGGCGCTCCTGGACCTGGCCGACGCGGCCGGGCTGCTGCCCGGCCGCGCGGGCCTCTCGATCGAGTCGGACATCCCTCTCCCGCCGCCGGAGGCTGGGGACCCAGGGGCCGACCCGGAGTCGTTCCTGCGCGTTCCGCCTCTCCTGGAGGCGCCGCGCGTCACTTCTTCGGCTTCTTCGCCGCAGACGTCGGTGCAGTGACCTTCTTGGCCGCCGACGCGGTCGCTGAGCCGGGCGCCCGTCCGCTGCTGGCCATCGTGGGGCCCTTCTTGGCGGCGCCTCCGGAGACGGCGGACAGGTCCTTGGCGGAGAGCTTGCGGCTGCTGGTCATGGGATCGTGAACCTCTGGGGGTTGGGGAAGGGAGCGCCGACATCCGGGTCCTTCGTGGGACCTCGTGGGATCGGCGGGAATGGTCCCGATCATCCAATCCCTGGGCGGCCGGGCAAGCGACTCACGGGGAAATCGATGAAACAAACCCCCTGGAGGCGTGTTCTCCAGGGGGCATGTGTTTCTCCGCGGCCCTGCCAGGCGCGCGAAGGGAGTGGACTGAAG
>JBEITQ010000109.1:0-6662 GCA_040374835.1 Phycisphaeraceae bacterium
AAGGCATGCGACGCGAGGGCCAGGCGCAGCGCCTCGAGCAGCGCCGCGCGCCCGGAACCGGTGGCGCCGAGGCACGCCATGACCGCGTCGTCGAAGCCCGGGGCGTACTCGAGGTGATGGGCGAGTTCCCCTGCCCTCGCCAGCGCGTAGAGGCGGCGCAACCCGCGGGACGTCGCGCGTTCGGCGGCGCCGGGGTCGTCGAAGAGCTCCGCGCGCACCGACGTTCCGCGGTCGGCCAGTCCCGGCCACGCGACGACGCGTCGGCCATCGCCGAGGACGGCCTCGACGCGCTCGGGAAGCGGGTCGATGGCCCACGTGTCCATGTCGGGGCCCGGCCACGCGGCGCCGAAGGCCTCGTGGATGTCCCGTTCCCGTGACGCCGCGCGCCGTGGCGCGAGGTCCCGCCGCAGCGCCGCAAGGTCGTCGCCACGCGCGATCACCGCGCCGTCCGCGCCCGTGACCTCGACGTGCATGCGCAGGTGCGCCGGCAGCTGCGATGCGTCGAGCATCTCGGGACGGATGTCGGTGGCCCCCACCGACGAGAGGTAGCCGGCGAGCGCGTCGGTGAGCCGCCCCTGCCCGAACGAAAGCGTGGCGGCGGCATCCTCCGCGAGCTCGCGCAGCGGGAAGAACCGGGTGCGGAGCGCCTTGGGCAGCGTCCGCACGAGTTCCTCGATCTTCTCCGGAAGCAGGCCCGGCACCAGCCACTCGAGCCGGTCGGCGTCGGCCTCCCACAGCCGCTCGAGCGGCAGCCGGACGTGCACTCCGTCGGAGGGCGCGCCGGGTTCGAGCGAGTACCGCAGCGGAAACGCACCTGCCGCGCCGGCCGCGAGCGCGTCGGGAAAGCGGGCCGCAAGCTCGGGATCGGGAGCGTGCGCGAGCAGGTCGCCGTCGCGCATGAAGAGGAGCCGCGGGTCGCGCGACTCCGCCTGGCGGCGCCAGCGCTCAAAGCTCGGCAGGCTGTGGACGTCGGCCGGCACGCGCGCGTCGAAGAAGGCGAACACGGCCTCGCCCTCGACGAGCAGCCCGCGCTCGCGGCGCTTGGCCTCCATGGCCTCGATGCGGGCGCGCAGCTCGAGGTTGTGGCGGACGAAGGGTGCGTCCAGGCCGCAGTCGCCGTCGACGAGGGCGGCCTGGATGAAGATGTGCCGTGCCTCCTCGGGGTTCACGGGGCCGTACGGCACCCGCCGGCGCGGCACGACCGTCAGTTCCCCGAACTGGACGCGCTCCCATGCGGCCACCTGCCCGCGCGCACGCACCCAGTGCGGCTCGCTCTGGATGCGGCGCACCAGGTGGGGCGCGACGCGCTCGACCCAGTCGCCCTGCACCTTGCCCAGGACGCGGCCGAAGCGCCGCGAGGTCTCGACCACCTCCGCGGCCACCACCCAGGCCGGGCCGCGGCGGGCGAGCGACGAACCCGGGAACGCGGCGAACCGCGCCCCCGAGGCGGTGCGGTAGTCGCCCTCCTCGGTGCGGAACCCGACCTGCGACACGAAGCCTGCGAGCGCGGCGCGGTGCACGCGCGGCGCATCGCTCGATTCCCCGAGCGGCGGCACGCGCACGCGCAGCCGCTCCTCCAGCATGGTGCGCACCTGGTCATGGAGATCGGTCCACTCGCGCATGCGCTGGTGCGAGAGGTAGTGCTCGCGGCACCACCGCCGGAGCGACGAGGAACCGCGGGTCGCCGACTCCGCCCTCCACCGCCGCCAGAGCCGCACGAGCGACAGGAAGTCGCCTTCCGGATCGCGCCACGCCGCGTGCGCGAGGTCCGCAAGCGACGCATGGGCCGACGGGCGCTCGCGCGGATCCTGGATGGAGAGCGCCGCGGCGAGCACCGCCCCCTCGGCGCCCACGCCCTCGTCGACGGCGGCAAGCAGCATGCGCGCGAGCCGCGGGTCGAGCGGCAGCTGCGCCATGCGCCGCCCGAGCGGGGTCAGGGCCTCGTGGCGGTCGAGGGCACCGAGTTCGACGAGCGTCTCCAGCCCCTCCGCCACCGCACGGCTGCCGGGCGGGTCGAGGAACGGGAATCGGCGCACGTCCCCGAGCCGCAGCGCCTTCATGCGGAGGATCACGCTTGCGAGGTCCGTGCGCAGGATCTCGGGCGGGGTGAACGCCTCGCGGTCGGCGTGCGAGGCCTCGGACCACAGGCGGATGCAGATCCCCGGCCCGACGCGGCCGCACCTGCCGGCCCGCTGGTCCGCCGAGGCGCGCGACACGGGCTCGACGGGCAGGCGCAGGACGCGCGTGCGTCCCGACCATCGTGCGATGCGCGCCACGCCCGTGTCGACCACGAAGCGGATGCCCGGCACCGTCACGCTCGTCTCGGCGACGTTGGTGGAGAGCACGATCCGCCGTGCGCCGCCGGGGCGGAACACGCGGTCCTGCTCGGACGACGGCAGCCGCGCGTGGAGCGGGAGGATGTCGGCGCCGGCCATCGCCGGCATGCGCCGGAGCGAATCGGCGGCGTCGAGGATGTCGCGCTCGCCCGGAAGGAAGGCCAGGACGTCCCCCGGGCCCTCGCGCACGCAATCCTCGATCCCGTGCAGCACGCGGTCGACGAGGCCGCGCTCGGCGTCGTCGGGGTCCGGGCGCCAGCGCACCTCGATCGGGTGGAGGCGCCCGCCGACCTCGACCACGGGCGCACCGCCGAAGTGCTCGGAGAACCGGCGGACGTCGATGGTGGCCGAGGCGACGATGAGCTTCAGGTCGGGCCGCCGTGCCAGGATGCGCCGCATGCAGCCAAGCAGGAAGTCCACGTTCAGGCTGCGCTCGTGGGCCTCGTCGATGATGATGGTGTCCGAGCGGCGGGCGTCGGGATCGCGCTCGAGTTCCGAGAGCAGCACGCCGTCGGTGACGACCCGTACGAGCGGGTTGCTGCCGCTTCGGTCGTCGAAGCGCACCTTGAAGCCCACCGCGTCCCCGAGCCGGACGCCGAGCTCCTCGGCGATCCGCGCGGCGACGCTGCGCGCGGCGATCCGCCGGGGCTGCGTGAGCGTGATGGCGCCGTGGATGCCGCGGCCGGCCTCCAGGCAGATCTTCGGCAGCTGCGTGGTCTTCCCCGACCCCGTCTCGCCGGCCACGACGACCACCTGGCTGGCCTCGAGGGCGCGCAGGATCTCCCCGCGCGCCTGCGCCACGGGCAGGTCCGGCGGATACGACACCTCCGGCCGGCGGACCAGCCGGGAGCGCGCGGCGCTGCCCTCCGGAAGGTCCTCGGGGCGTGGGATCCGGTCGGGCACGGCGAACGGATTCTAGGTCTGTATCCTTCGTGCTCTTGGGCGCTTAGCTCAGCGGCAAGAGCGCTGCTCTTACACAGCAGGGGTCACTGGTTCGAATCCAGTAGCGCCCACTGGGACGCCCGCTTCCATGGCTCGGATCCTTCCCTCCTCCCTCCTGCGCCCCGCGCGCCTTGCCTCGCTCGCCCTGGCGGCGATCGCCGGCGGCTGCGCGGACATGATGGTGGAACGGCAGGACGCGGCGATCGAGCGCGCGTCCGTCGACCGCTCGGCGGTCAAGGTGGATGCGGTCGACATCGACCCGATCATGCGTGGGACGGTGGCGGCCGAGACCGCGCTGGTCGGCTTCGACCCGGTCGTGGTGCGCGGCTACGGCGTGGTGGTCGGCCTGCGCGGCACCGGCAGCCGGCAGATGCCGTCGGACGTCCGGGCGTTCCTGCTTCAGGAGATGGCCCGCCGCGGCTTCGGCAGCGGCGCGCCGGGATCGCCCGCGATCTCGCCGCAGGAACTGCTGAACTCCGAGGACACCGCCGTCGTGATCGTCGAGGGGGTCATCCCCCCCGGCGCGCCGAAGGGCTCGAAGTTCGACGTCCGCGTGACCATCTCGCCCGGCACGTCGACCACGAGCCTCGAAGGCGGACGACTGCTCATCGCGGACCTCCGCCCGGGACCGCTCCTGACGGGCAGCCGCCAGGCGGCGGCGCTCGCCGAGGGCGCCGGGGCGGTCGTGATCAACCCCTTCGTCGAGCCGAACGCCACCCAGCGCGACTCGATCAACCGCACCAGCGGACGCGTGCTCGACGGCGGGCTGGTGAGCAAGGACATGCCGCTCAAGCTGCGGCTGGCGACCCCCAGCCACTCGCGCGCGGAATCCATCCAGAACACGATCAACACGATCTTCCCGCGGGAACGGGGCCAGCGCGGCGAGACCGCCCACGGCCGCTCGGGCGGCGCGATCGACCTCATGGTGCCCCCCTCGTACGCCAAGCGGACGGGGGAATTCGCCGAGCTCGTGCGCCACTGCCCGCTGGCGATCTCGAACCCCGAGCAGACGGCGATGGCCATCCGCCGGTCGCTCCTGGCGAACCCCGGCGCCGCGGGCGCGGCGAGCTGGCGCTGGCAGGCGCTCGGCAAGCGCTCGCTGCCGATGATCCAGGACCTCTACGAGTACCCCGAGGAGCAGCCGCGGTTCGCCGCGCTCAACGCGGGCGCGAAGCTCGACGACATGCTGGCGGTCGCGCCGCTCCTGCAGATGGCGCGCGAGAGCGACTCGATCACCTACCGCACCGAGGCCATCAAGCTGCTCGGGCGCATGGGCACCAACCCCGAGATCGAGCTCGGCCTGCGGAAGCTCCTCGACGACGGGGAGATCGACGTCCGGCTGGCGGCGTTCGAGGCCCTGGACAAGCGCGGCGACTCGCACGTGATCTCGATGCCGATCGGCAAGAAGTTCGTCCTGAACCTGGTGCCGAGCGACAAGCCGATGATCTACGTGGCCCAGAGCGGCCAGCCCCGGATCGTGATCTTCGACGAGGCGCTGTCGGTGAAGCGCCCGATGACCCTCTACACCTGGGACGGGCGGCTCATCGTCAAGGCCGACGAGGGCGACAGCCTGCTCGAGGTCTTCTACCGCGAGCGCATGGACCTGCCGGCCGTGATCGACCGCGTGCAGCCGGACCTGGGGTCCCTGATCGGCTACTTCGCCCGACGCCCCACCCCGGACCGGCCGGAGGCGGGCCTGAACTTCAGCTACAGCGAGACGATCAGCGCCCTGCACGAGCTCTGGCGGCTCAAGTACGTCGCCTGCGACTTCCGGGCCGAGCAGGACCGCATCCTGGCCGAGATCCTCCGCGACGACCCGGGCGAGAAGGACCTGCGGCCGGAGTTCAACCAGGAAGCCGAGGGAGAGGACACCTCCGAGGACCTGCCCCGGAGCGCCTCGGACGCCAAGAACCGGCCCGGAAGCGACCTCGAGACCGCCTCCATCGGCTCGGGACTTGATGCCACGAAGGCGCGGCGAGATACTGTGCCAAGATGAGGGCGCCGCCCAGGAGGGGCGGAGCCAGCGACTGACAGGAGGTCTCCACATGCGCCTTTCCCGCCTCGTCCTGAGCGGATTCAAGAGCTTTGCCGACGCGACCGAGTTCCGGTTCGACGCGCCGATCATCGGCGTGGTCGGCCCGAACGGCTGCGGCAAGTCGAACGTGGTGGACGCCATCAAGTGGGTGCTCGGCGAGCGCAGCGCGAAGAGCCTGCGCGGCGGCGCCATGCTCGACGTGATCTTCGCCGGCAGCGCCACCCGCAAGCCCTGCGGGATGGCGAGCGTGACCCTGGTCTTCGACAACCCGGTCCTCACCCCCGAGGAGCAGGCCCGCGCGCTGGCGCACGCCCCGCCGGTGCTGGACGCGGAGGTCGATGCCGCGAACGAGTCGGTGGACGAGGAAGGCGCGGACGGCTCGGCCGCGGTCGACCGCCACGCCGTGCGCCACCGAGGCCTGCCGGTCGACACCGACGAGGTCGAGGTCACGCGCCGCCTGCATGCCGACGGCCGCAGCGAGTACCTCGTCAACGGCCGCAAGGTGCGCCTGCGCGACATCAAGGAGCTGTTCCTGGACACGGGAATCGGCAACGACGCCTACTCGATCATCGAGCAGGGAAAGGTCGACGCCATGCTGCGTGCGGCCCCGATGGAGCGCCGCGGGATCCTGGAGGAGGCCGCGGGCGTCGCGAAGTTCCGCACCCGCAAGGTGGAGGCGCAGCGCAAGCTCGACAACGCGGAGAAGAACCTGGTGCTGGTGCGCGAGCAGCTGGCGACCACGGAACGGCGCCTCAAGGTCGTGAAGGGCCAGGCCGAGAAGGCGCGGCGGTTCCGCGACCTCGACGCGCGCCGGCGCACGCTGCGCACGGCCGTCGCCTTCGAGACCTACCACGAGCAGCGGGAGCAGCTGTCCGGGCTGACCAGCCAGCTGGCCGCCCTGGAGCGTGACCGGCAGGAACTGGCCGCGGCCGCCGCGGTGCTGGAAGACCGCCACAACGCGGCCGAGGCCGCGCGCCAGTCGGCGCTCTCGGCCCAGCATGGGCTCGAGCCGCGCCGCATCGAGGCCACCGGCCTCGAGCGCCAGGAGTCGCAGCGCGCCGAGATGGCCGAGCGCAGCCTGGCCGAGGCGAACGAGCACCGCGACGCGGACGCCGCGCGGCTGGCGGAGCTGGACGCCCGCATCCGCGAGCTCACCGCGCAGATCGACGACGCCGCCGAGCGGATCGCCGCCGAGGCCGAGGCCGCATCGGAGGCTGAACGCGCCGTGATGACCGCCTCCGACGCCCGCGCACGCACGGCCGCGGCCGCCCAGCAGGCACGCTCCGCGTCGGACCGCCTGCGGGAGCAGGCGATGGCCGCCGAGCGCGGCATCTCGCGTGCGGGGGCCG
>JBEITQ010000231.1:0-2633 GCA_040374835.1 Phycisphaeraceae bacterium
GGGCGCTGCGGCGGGGGCGGCCACGGACGCACCGGCGGCCGCACCCGCCGGTACAGGCGCCGCATCGTCGGCGGAGGCGAACGGCACCGCCGCCACGAAGGCCGCGGTCACGAACACGATTCGGGGATCCATGGAGGGGAACCCTACCCGAGCGGGTCAGGCGTCCACCAGCACCACGCCCGCCAGGCGGCCGTCGGACGCCACCAGCATCGCACCGTCCGGAACGCCGACGGCCCCCAGGGCCGACAGGTCCACGCCGTGCGCCAGCAGCCACTCCGGGCCCCCCACGAGGATGCGGGAGCCCGACACCACGCCCGCGGCGCCACCGCAGGCCGAGCGCTCGCAGTTCACGGCGTCCACCACGCGCAGTGCCCGCATGTCGGCCTCGCGCAGCAGCGCCTCGGCGCCCGGGTGCCCGGCCCCGCACGCCACCGCCGCGGCCGCCCGCAGCAGGTCCGACTCGCTCATCCAGCCGATGGGCATGGGGGTCGCCACGCAAGTAGTGTACGCGATACACTACCGACACGACCATGGACTACTGGATCAAAGCCACCGACGGACAGACCTACGGCCCCGCCTCCCTCACCACCATGAACCGGTGGATCACCGAGGGGCGCGTCATCGCGTCGACGCCGGTGTCCCACTCCCCCGACGGCCCGTGGCGCGAGGCCACCATGGTGCCGGAGCTTGCCGTCGGCTTCGGCATCGAGCCGATCGACCCGACCGGCGCACCTCCGACGGGCCCCGTGCCACCGGCCGTGCCCGCCGGCGGCTGGCCGCCGGACATGGTCGCGATCCCCCAGCTCGTCTCGGGCATCTTCAACCTGCTCGTCGCCGTCAGCTGGCTGTTCACGTGCTTCGGGGTGATCCTGTCGATCCCGCTCGTGATCCTCGGCATCAAGGAGCTGGTCGCGTACTCGAACGCGCGCACCACGCCGCCGCTCCAGTACCTCGACCGGTCGAAGACCTACGCGATCTTCGACATCGTCGCGGTGCTCACCCTCAACGTCGGATCGCTCGTCTGCGGCATCATCATCCTCACGCAGCTCGACGCCGCCCGCCAGCGCGCCCTCGCGCGCTGACGCCTCACGGCGCGATCGCCGCCGGCGGCTTCACCTGCGAGGGAGCCGCGGGCACGAACCGCGCCTCGAGCACCATCTCGAGGGACGGCATGCCCGCGGTCTCGAGCCGCACCGTCCGGCGCGCATCGCCGTCGGACGGATCGAACGATCCCGTCACGCGCACCTCGAGCGTGCCCCCCGGCCCGACGGTCGCGGGAAGCGGCGGCACCGTCTCGATCACCGTCCCGATCGCAAGTCGCGCGCTCTCGATCTGCACCGAGCCGAGCGAGCGGTTGCGGAACCGGAACGTCGCCGGCACCTCGACCGGCCCCGGCTCGGCGGGGGGCGTGACCCACGCGGTCGACGTGCGTTCGCCCGCAAGGTCCGCCATGGTCGCGGTGCAGCCCGCGAGCGCCAGCACGCCCGCTGCCGCCACGCCCGCCGCCGCAACGCGCACGCTGCGCGCACGCCGCGTCCCGGCGATCCACCGCGCCGCGCGCCGCGCCCGTCTCACAGGTTCTCGACCTGCCATCCGCTGCGGTACGGCTTCCGCGCCCACTTGGAGAGCGTCTCGCTCCCGGGAAAGCGCGCGTTCGCCGCGTCGTAGGCGTGGGTCTTGCCGGGCTCCATGCTGCTGATCGCACCGAGCGACAGGCTTTCGCACATCAGGCCCGCGCGCACGAACGGTGCGTTCACCGACATCGGCTTGCCCGCGAGCACCGCGTCGATCCAGTCGTGCCAGTGGTTGGTGGTCTTCTGGTCCTCGACCGCGACGTCGACCTTCTTCCCGTCGACGAACACCGTGGGGGTCTCGCCCTCGATCGGGAAGTAGAGGGTGCCCTTGTCGCCCACCAGGATCGCGCCGCCGTCCGACGGCGGCCGCTTCGGCTTGCCGTCCTTGTCGCGCCCCGCGAAGTCCTCGGGAAGCCCGAGCGCGCGGAAGTCCGGCAGCCGCCCGCCGTCGTGCCAGGTGAAGGTAAGGCCGTCCTTCGACGTCATCGGCGTGGGCGGGTACTCCATCACCACGGTCTCGGCGGTGGGGTACTGGTCGGCGGTCGCGTCGGCGCACTCGCAGCGCACGCTGGTGGGGTAGGTCAGTTCCAGCGCATAGAACGGCCAGTCGACGATGTGGCAGGCCATGTCGCCGAAGGCGCCGCAGCCGAAGTCGTAGACGCCGCGCCACTGGAAGGGCGTGTAGCCCTCGTGGTACGGACGGTCGGGCGAAGTGCCCAGGAAGAGGTCCCACGAAAGCCACTCGGGCACCGGCTGCGTGCCCGCCGGCCGCGGCTCGCCCTGCGGCCACCAGCCGGCCGGGCGGTCGGTCCACGCGTGCATCGCGCGCACCTTCCCCACCACGCCCGCGCGGATCATCGCGTGGCCCTGGCGGCGGTGCTTCTTCGCCATGCGCTGCGTACCCATCTGCGTGACGAGCGACGGCTTCGACGCCGCCACTTTCGCCAGCTGCCGGTTCTCGTACGCGCCGTGCGCGAGCGGCTTCTGGCAGTAGACGTGCTTGCCGCGGTTGAGGGCCTCCATCGCGATCGGCGCGTGCATGTGGTCGGCAACGCTCAC
>JBEITQ010000166.1:0-4785 GCA_040374835.1 Phycisphaeraceae bacterium
CCGGCGCGCCGATGGGCGCGGCCCCCGCGCCCGCCGCCGCCCCCGCCAAGCCGGCGGGCGGCGCGAGCAAGCTGATCATCCCCTGACCGACGGAGGCACACCACCCGTGACCACGATCACCCACCACGAGGCGACCGGCGCGCGCGAGCAGGGACTGCTCGCCAAGCACTACTTCCTGCTTCGGCGCCTGCACTCCCTGAGCGGCATCGTCCCGATCGGCCTGTTCCTCTTCCCGCACCTCTTCACCAACAGCTCGATCATGTGGGCCCGCTGGACGAGCCCGTCGAGCACGGAATCCCCGGTGGCGAAGGGCGTGCGCACGTTCCAGGAGGAGGTGGACTTCATCCACTCGCTGCCCTTCCTGACCCTCATCGAGGTGTTCGGGATCTGGCTGCCGCTCGCGTTCCACGCGGTGTTCGGCGTCTACTTCGCGTCGCAGGCGAAGTTCAACGTGCAGCGCTACGCCTACCAGGACAACTGGCGCTACGTGTGGCAGCGGATCACCGGATACGTCGCGTTCGCCTTCATCTTCGTCCACGTCTCGAGCCTCCGCTGGGGCTGGACCTACGGCGGCGTGTTCCCCGGCTTCGACGCGCAGCACGCGGCGTCGACCACCGCCGCGCACTTCCAGCAGGGCACGCTCGGCCTCGCGATGGCCGCCGTCTACCTGGTGTCGGTGCTCGTCGTCGTGTTCCACTTCGCCAACGGCCTGTGGACCGCCGGCATCACCTGGGGCCTGACGATCAGCGCCCCCGCCATGCGCCGCTGGGGCCAGGTCTGCGCCTCGATCGGCGTGGTCCTCGCCGTCGCCGGCGTCCTCGCCGTCTACGGCTTCTCCACCCTCGACATCGCCACCGCCAAGGAAGTCGAGGCGACGCACGCCTCGGTCAAGTGAGTTCCACCCAATGAGCACCAAGAACCAGCGCGTCATCATCGTCGGCGGCGGCCTCGCGGGCCTCGCGGGCGCCGTCAAGTGCGCCGAGCTCGGCCTGCACGTCGACCTCTTCAGCGTCGTGCCCGTCAAGCGCAGCCACTCGGTGTGCGCCCAGGGCGGCATCAACGCCTGCAACGAGGTCGCCCGCCAGCAGGGCTTCAGCGAGTGGGAGCACTTCCAGGAGACCGTCTACGGCGGCGACTTCCTGGCGCAGCAGCCCCCGGTCTACGAGATGGCCCACTGGGCGCCGCGCATCATCGACCTCTTCGACCGCATGGGCGTGCCGTTCAACCGCACGTCCGAGGGCCGGCACGACCTGCGCCTCTTCGGAGGGTCGCTCTACAAGCGCACGCACTTCGCGGGCGCAACCACCGGCCAGCAGCTCCTCTACTCGCTCGACGAGCAGGCCCGGCGCGCCACCGCCGACGGCAAGGTCACCCAGTGGATCCACTGGGAGTTCCTGCGCCCGATCGTCGACCAGGACGGCCGGTGCCGCGGCATCGTCGCCCAGGACCAGCGCACGATGCAGGTGCGCGCCTTCCGCGCCGACGCCGTGGCGATGGCCAACGGTGGCCTCGGCCTCGTCTTCGGCAAGAGCACCAACTCGGTGATGTGCAACGGCGCCGCCACCGCGCGCTGCTACCGCGCGGGCGTGACGTTCGCCAACAGCGAGTTCGTGCAGGTGCACCCCACCGCGATCCCGGGGGCCGACAAGCTGCGCCTGATGTCCGAGAGCGCCCGCGGCGAGGGCGGCCGCGTCTGGGTGCCGCGCAAGAAGGGCGACACGCGCGACCCGCGCCAGATCCCCGACGCCGAGCGGTGGTACTTCCTGGAGGAGCGCTACCCGTCGTACGGCAACCTGGTGCCCCGCGACATCGCCACGCGCGAGATCTTCAGCGTCTGCGTGCACGACGGAATGGGCGTCGGCGGCAAGCGGCAGGTCTACCTCGACCTGTCGCACCTCGAGCGCGGCTACCTCGAACGCAAGCTCGGCGGCATCATCGAGATCTACCGCAAGTTCGTCGGCGAGGACCCGGCCGAGGTGCCGATGCGCATCTTCCCGGGCGTCCACTACTCGATGGGCGGCATGTACGTGCGCTACGAGGCGAAGCCCGACCAGAAGGGCCTCGTGCAGGGCGCCGAGACGAACCTGATGACGAACGTCGAGAGCCTCTACGCCCTCGGCGAGTGCAACTACCAGTACCACGGCGCCAACCGCCTCGGCGCGAACGCCCTGCTCTCCTGCACCTTCGACGGCCTCTTCGGGGGCTTCTCGATCGTCAACCACGTCCGCGCGAAGGCGGGCGCGGCCGAGCCGCCGGCGTCGCTCTTCGACGACGCGGTGCGCGCGGAGGAGGACGGCGCCCGGCGGCTCGCCGAGTCGAAGGGCACCGAGAACCCCTACGCGATCGGCCACGAGCTCGGCGACCTGATGACCGACGCGAGCACGGTGGTGAAGACCGCCGAGCGGCTCGCCGACGCACGGCGCGCGCTCGAGGCCCTGCGCGAGCGCTACGCCCACGCGCGGCTCAGCGACACGGGCACCTGGACCAACCAGAACCTGGTGCACGCGCGCGCGGTGGGCGACATGCTCATCCTCGCCGACGCGATGCTCGCCTGCGGCGACCTGCGCAAGGAGAGCCGCGGCAGCCACTACCGCGCCGACTTCCCCGAGCGCAACGACGCGGAGTTCATGAAGACGTCGATGGCGAACTTCAACCCCTCCACCCAGCGCTGCGACGTGTCGTGGGAGAAGGTCGAGGCCCCGCTCGTCGCGCCGCGTGCCCGTACCTACGGCAAGAAGGACGGGACGGCAGCGAAGGCGGAGCCGGCGACGGCGGGCGCGCGCTGACGGCCGCGGCGGCGGGCCGCGCCCGTCGCGCTACGGCACGGCGAGGAACGCGACCGTCCAGTAGTTGGCCGCGCTGATCGCGAGCTGCGCGAGCGCCAGGAGCAGCATGCCTGCGCACGCCTGCGGTGCGTCGTGCGTCCCCGTGCGCGGGGCGCCGAGGGCGGCAAGCCACGCCAGTGCCGCCAGGATCGAGGGGTCGAAGTAACGCTCCCAGACCTGGCTGTTGGCGCTCTGCACCGCAAAGAGCGCCAGGAGCGACATGACCACGACGGTCGCCATGCGCCCGCGCCCGGCACCCGCGGCGCGGGTCCAGAGCACCGACAGCACCACGGTCCCGGCGGCCGCGCCCAGGACGATGGCGGGCGAACGCCCGCTGACCGACGGCACCAGCGCGGCCAGCCGCCAGAGCGCCCCGCCCCAGCGGCCCGCGTCGCGGTCGGTCGTGCTTTCCGGGACGGCGGCCACGACGGCCACCAGCATGGCGATGACCGCGATCGCGCGCCCGTGCGTTCGGAATGCCTTCCGGACGGACGCCGCCATCGGCAGCAAGAGGAACGCGCCCCACAGCCCGACGAGCGCCAGTCCGTACGCGGGCGCCACCGGGCTGAGCCCGGCGTCGTGCAGGTCGCGGAACGCGGGCGGCGTCAGCCCGCCCCACGCGGCGACGAGGACGGCGAGCGCGGCGAGGCCGGGCACGAGCGCCGCCGCGGCCATCGCCAGTCGCGACCACCGTCGAGGCTCGTCGCCGTGCCACTGCTCGCCGCCGGAGACCGAGCGCCCGAGCGGGCTCCCGAGGATCCCGGCGGCGACGACCGGCACCGCGAGGTAGACGTTGGTCTGCCGCACCAGGAGCGCGGCGGCGAAGAGCGCGCCGAGCGCAAGGAACGTGCGCGGCTCCGGCCGCCAGCACGCGGCGATCGCGATCGCCGCGGTGCCAAGTGCCATCGACGCCATGTCGGTGGTGAGCCACGCCGATCCGCTGAGGACGTAGGTCGACGCGGCAAGGGGCGCGACCAGCGCCACGGCGGGCCACGGACCCGCCGTGCGCGCGGCGACGCGCCATGCGACCAGCACCAGCGCCAGGCCCGCAAGCGAGCCGATCAGGCGAAGCCCATGCACCCCGACGCCCAGCCGCGCCGGGATCGCCATTGCCACGTGGTAGCCGGGGGCGGTGGCGCTGCGGTAGCCGACCAGGTCCGGCCGCGGCAGCTCGGCCGCGAACCGGCGGATGACCGGCAGGTGCGCGTCGAGCTCGTCGATCGCCTCGCTCGTGGCGCGTTCGCCGAGCACGGTGGCGTCCTTGCCGAAGAAGGCGACCGGCAGCACGGCCAGCGCGAAGAGCGCCGCGACGAGGGCGGGCGCCAGGCGCCAGGCGCGCATCGGGCTGGTGCGGGACGCCTCCACGCCGTTCCTAGCGGAAGACCGCCGCGATGGCCTGCTCGGCCGGCGGCCAGAAGAGGACGATGCCAACGCCCGCGCCGAAGAGCGCCGTGGCGGCACGCGCGGCGCCGTCGGCGATCACCGCGGCCACCGGGCTGTCGGCCTTGCCCTGGTTGGCGCGCAGGTACAGCCGGTGGATCACCACGAAGACGAAGGGCGCCAGCAGCGCGAGCCCGGTCGCACGCACGCCGAAGATGCCGCGCGCGTGGTCGCTCAGCGTGTAGACGAGATAAGCCATCATGGTGACGGCGCCGGTGACGGCGAGCAGCCAGTTGAGGTCCTCGGCGCTGCCGTAGCCCGCGCGCGGCCGCCAGCCTGCGTCGGCCACCGCCTCGGCGGCGCGCAGGTCGCCCAGGCGCTTGACGAACCCGAGGAAGAGCGTGAGCGCGTACACGACGACGACCAGCCAGGTCGAGACCCCGATCCCGATGGCAAGCGCGCCGGCGACCGCGCGCAGCACGAAGCCGGCGGCCACCGTCACCACGTCGACGAGCCGCACGCGCTTGAGCCGCGCGTTGTAGGCGACCTGCAGCGCCACGTACGTGCCGATCACCCCGAG
>JBEITQ010000235.1:0-2363 GCA_040374835.1 Phycisphaeraceae bacterium
CGCCTGGCGCACGCGGAGGCGGAGGCGGTGGTGCGCGCCCAGCCTGGCCCCGCGACCAACGCGGCCGTCGCGCGGCTCGGGGCGCGGCTGCGCGCACAGGCGCTTGCGCCGGAACTCGTGCAGTGGGTGATCGCGCGCGTTGAGGACCGGCTCGACGGGGCGCGGGCCGACGAGGCCGCGGCGCTGATGCACGCCGCGGCCGTGCAGGCGGTGAGCGAGCTGCTTCCGGTCGATGCGCCCGCCGACCCGGTGCCCGTCGGGAGCCTGGGCCGACCGTGGGTCGTGGCGCTCGCCGGCCCGACCGGCGTCGGCAAGACGACCACGCTCGCCAAGCTCGCGGCGTCCTGGCGCGTCGACCGCCGGCTGCGGGTCGGGATCGTGGCGGCGGACGCGTTCCGCGTCGGCGCGGTCGAGCAGCTGCGAACCTACGGCAGCATCATCGACGCGCCCGTGCAGGCCGCCCATGGCCCGTCGTCCGCGGCGGAGGCGCTCGCGCGGCTCGCCGACTGCGACGTGGTGCTCGTGGACACGCCCGGCCGCGGGCACCGCGACGCGACGAGGATCGGCGAGGTGGCCGAGACCGTGCGCGCGGTGCGTGCCGACGAATCGCTCCTGGTGCTCCCGGGATCGGCGTCCGCGGCCATGCTGTCGGAGTCGGCGGATGCGTTCCGCGCGGTGGCGCCCACGCGCGTGGTGCTCAGCAAGCTCGACGAGAGCGAGGGCCTGGGTGCGCTGGTGAGCGCGGTGCGGCGCAGCGACCGTCCCGCGGCCTGGTTCACGACCGGGCAGGGCGTCCCGGACGACCTCGAGCGTGCCGATGCACGGACCTTCGCCGAGCGGCTCGTCGGGCCGGCGCCGGCCATCGCGCCGGCGAGCGCGGCGGGCGCGTCCATGGAGGCAGGCAGGCGCGGCTGATGGACGAACAAGCCCGCGAGCTCCGCGCCCGTGCATCGGCCGCCGGACTCGGCGGCGCGGCCGGTCCGCGCGTGGCCGCGGGAGATCGGTCCGCGGCAGGCGCCGCACCGGTGCGCCTCGCGCGCACCATCGCGGTGGCAAGCGGCAAGGGCGGGGTGGGCAAGAGCACCGTGGCGCTCGGCCTCGCGATGGCCGCGGCCGAGCGGGGCGTTCGAACCGTGCTCGTCGACGCCGACCTCGGCATGGCGAACCTCGACATCATGGCAGGCGTGCGGCCGGCGCATTCCGCGGCAGAATGGCTCGGCGGACGCGTGACGCTCGCGGAGTGCTTCGTCGCGGTGGCGCCGCGCATGTGGCTCCTCGGCGGCGCCTCGGGCCTCGCACGCATGGCGGACCTCTCGCCGCCGCAGCGCCAGCGGCTCCTCGAGGGACTCTCGCACGTCGCATCGCACGTCGACCTCATGGTGCTCGACCTCGGTGCCGGCATCGGCGCGGGCACGCTCGAACTCGCCGGCGCCGCGGACCGCGTGCTCATGGTCACGACGCCGGAGCCCACGGCGCTTGCCGACGCCTACGGGTTCATGAAGGCGTGCGTGCGCGGCGCACGCCGCACGGGCTGGAACGTCGCATGCTCGATGGCCGTCGATGCCGCCGACGGGGCACGCGCGGTCGAGCGCCTGCGGCGCGCCGTGGCGCGGCATCTCGGGGTCGAGGTGCGCGACGCCGGGTCGGTGCCGGACGATGCGTCGGTGCGCCGTTCGGTGCGCGCGGGCCGACCGGTGCTGGCGGCGGAACCGGGCTCGCCCGCGGCGCGCGCCATCCGGCGGATCGAGGGGTCGCTTGCCGGCCTGCCGGAGCCGTCGGCCCGGCCGGACCTTTTCTCCGCGCTGGCGGCGCGCCTTGGGGTGCGCGTGGCGGGGGCCATGGCGGCGGCCGTGGGCGGGGCGGCGATCACCGGCGCGTCGATGCCAAGGTGAAAATAATTCGCTGACCTCCGACTTTTCCCCTTGCAGGCGGGGGTGGGGGCTTGTTATATTGGACGCGCCAAGGCGGTCGTCACGGATCGACGTCGTCAAGGCACCCCCGGCATGGATGCTGGGGTCCAACGGGTGACGGTGGCATGTCCCGGTCGGCGGGACGCCGGAACCCTTCATCGCGATCGGGCCAGGCGGGGATCCGCCGAACCCGGTCAACGTGCTTTCCGCACTCTCTTCTCGCAGGTCAAGGAGCGACCGATGTCGAAGAGCCAGGCGCGGGGGTCGTCACGGCAGACGACCACCAGCGCATCGAAGCGTTTGTCCCAGCCCGCACCCAAGCGAGGCGCCGCCCGGTCTTCGGCCGTGGCCGTTGCCCCGCGTCCGGCCGCGAAGCCCGCGCGTGCACCCGCCCGGGTCGCCGCGAGCCGCCCTTCGGCCGCGCTGCCGGCCGCTCGCGCGTCGGCGCCTGCC
>JBEITQ010000157.1:0-4953 GCA_040374835.1 Phycisphaeraceae bacterium
CCTCGTGGGGCCGCCGGGCGCCGACGGCCTGGCTCACGAAGGTGTTGACCACCGTCAGCACGCCGACCACCGAGAAGATCACGGCCCAGCTCCAGACGCCGCCGTTGCCCTGCGCGGCCACCTCGACGGGCCCGAGCTGCGCCACCATCAGCGCGTCCACGAACTGCATGATGGTGTAGGACACCATCGTGAGCACGGTGGGCCAGGCGATGCGCCACACCTCGGCGACGGCGCCGCGGGTGCTCAGGTCATCGGCCGTGGCTGCCTGCATCGGCGTCCGGGGCGCCGCGCGGGCGCGTCAGTCCGCGGCGAGGCGCTTGGCCTCGAGGCGGTCCGGCGACGGAAGCCGGATGCCGCGCACCAGGCCGACGGCGGCCAGCGAGCGGATGGTGATCCAGCTGATGTCGAACTGCCACCACTCCAGGCCGTGCCGTGCGCTGGCGGGGAAGGCGTGGTGGTTGTTGTGCCAGCCCTCGCCCATCGCCAGGATCCCCATCGCCGGGTTGTTGCGGCTGTGGTCGCCCGAGCGGTAGGTCTGCCAGCCCCAGAGGTGGCAGATCGAGTTGACGCTCCAGGTGGCGTGGTGCACCAGGAACATGCGGATCACGCCGCCCCAGAGGAACCCGAGCAGCGCACCCATCCAGCTCTGCGACACCAGCCCGCCGATGAGGGCAGGCAGCACGAAGCCGAGCGCCACCCACAGCGGGAAGAGGCGGCTGATGCGGCAGGCGCGCTCGTCCTTGGCGAGGTCCGGCGCGTAGCGCGCGATCTGCGCGGGCGGCACGGAGCTGAAGAGCCAGCCGATGTGCGCGTGCGCGAAGCCCTTCAGCCAGCCGACGAGGCCAGGCGCGCGGCCGGCGTGCGGCGAGTGCGGGTCTTCCTCGTGGTCGGAGTGCTGGTGGTGGGAGCGGTGCGTGGTGGCCCACCAGAGGAGCGGGCCCTGCACGGCCATCGAGCCCAGGATGCCGAAGGTCCAGGCCACCGGGGCGGACGCCTCGAACGACCGGTGCGTGTACAGGCGGTGGTAGCCGATCGTGATGCCCATCGCGGTCAGGCAATAGAGGACGACCATCATCACCAGGTCGACCCAGTTGAACCACCCGCCCCAGGCGAGCCACATGGCGAAGGCGATGGCGAGCGGCGGCGTGACCACGGCGTTGAGCGTGAGCAGCTTGACGCCGTCGGCGACCTCGCCCGGGGCGTCGTGATCGTGACCGTGATGGACGTGCATGGTTCGGGAGGTTCCTTGCGGCGAACGTGCGCCGCGCTCCGGCGGACCGCTTCGGAGGTGCCGAATCCTATACGGAATCGAGGCAATCCCGGCGGTGAAAGGGGACAAATCCCCCACATTCGCCAATCCGCGCGCGGCAACGCGCATGCACTTCGCGTATGGTCGGGCGCTTCCCATGCCGTTCGCCGCACTTCGACTCAACGCCTCGCTCCTCAAGGCCCTCGCCGAGGAGGGCTACCGCACGCCGACGCCGATCCAGGAGCGCACGATCCCGCCCGCGCTCGAGGGTCGCGACGTGCTCGGCTGCGCGCAGACCGGCACCGGCAAGACCGCGGCGTTCGCGCTTCCGCTCATCCAGCGGCTCGTCGCCGCGCACGAGATCGGCGGCTCGGCGCGCCGCGCGCCGGGACGCCCGCACGCGCTGATCCTCGCGCCCACGCGCGAGCTGGCCGTGCAGATCGGCGAGAGCCTGGGCACCTACGGCCGCCACGCCAAGGTGCGCGTGGCGGTGGTCTTCGGCGGCGTGGGGCAGAACCCGCAGGTCAAGGCGCTGCGCGACGGCGTGGACGTGGTGGTGGCGACGCCCGGCCGGCTCCTCGACCTCATCCAGCAGAAGCACTGCAGCCTCGCCGAGGTGCACGTGCTGGTGCTCGACGAGGCCGACCGCATGCTCGACATGGGCTTCATCAAGCCCATCCGGACGATCACCGGCATGGTGCCGGCACGGCGCCAGACCATGCTGTTCTCGGCCACCATGCCCAAGGAAGTCCGCCACCTGGCCGAGTCGCTGCTGCGCGACCCCGTCAAGGTGGAGGTGACGCCGGTGGCGAGCGCGGCGCCGAAGATCGAGCAGTCGGTCATCCACGTGGCGCGCGACCTGAAGCAGCCGCTCCTGGAGCGCCTGCTCGAGCAGGACGCGCTCGCGAGCGTGGTGGTGTTCACGCGCACCAAGCACGGCGCCGACCGCGTGATGAAGCGGCTGATGCGCGCCAACGTCGACGCGGCCGCCATCCACGGCAACCGCAACCAGAACCAGCGCCAGCGCGCGCTCGAGTCGTTCCGCTCCGGGCGCACGCGCGTGCTGGTCGCCACCGACGTCGCCGCGCGCGGCATCGACGTGGACGGCATCACGCACGTCATCAACTATGACATCCCGGTGGAGCCCGAGAGCTACGTGCACCGGATCGGGCGCACGGGCCGCGCCGGCGCGACCGGCCAGGCGATCGCCTTCTGCGAGCCCGCGGAGCGCAGCGCGCTCAAGGCCATCGAGAAGCTGATCGGGAAGGCCGTGCCCGTCGCCCCGCTGCCGCAGGGGCTCGCGCCGCTCTCGTCGCTGCCGACGGCAGCGCGGACGGAACCGAAGGCACCGCGCGGTCAGCCCAAGGGAGCGCGGCCGGCGTCGAAGGGTGGTCGCAACGAG
The DNA here is from genome assembly GCA_040374835.1 of Phycisphaeraceae bacterium. Lineage (GTDB taxonomy): Bacteria > Planctomycetota > Phycisphaerae > Phycisphaerales > SM1A02 > UBA966. The sequence goes on from JBEITQ010000157.1 coordinate 2,652, forward strand.
GCGAGGGGCACGCGCACCGATGCGCCCGCACCGCAGGGGCGCGCCGAACACCCGGTCGCACGGCATCCGCGCGCGCACGCGCTGCCCTCCGCGCGGACCGCGCCACGGCGTGGCCGCGGTCGCCGCTGAGCGCAGGCCGGGCCGGACGGCTCAGACTTCCGCGAACTGCATGTCCGAGGGCTGCTCGAAGGAGAGGTCCGGGACGTGGACCTCCTTCGCGAAGCGCTCCAGGCCCGGCACGGCGGCCATCGCCGACCGCACCACGGCGGGATTGACCGAGCGCGGGGGCCGGCCCTCGAACGACGCGCAGAGGTCGGCGCCGATCTGGCACTCGGACCGCGAGAAGTCGATCGGCTCGATGGCGCGCAGGAACGCCTGCAGGCGGCCCTTCGCGTTCTCGAACGTGCCGGCCTTCTCCATCCAGGTGGCGCCGGGAAGCACGCACTCGGCCACGTTGCAGAGCGCGTTCTCCAGCGTGTCGACCAGGACGATCGGCGTCGACAGCGCGGCGTCGCGCAAGGCCGGCGTCACCCAGTCGCTGGGGTAGTTGCCCGTCAGGACCGCCGCGCCGAAGCTGCCGGAGCGCATCGCGGCCAGGAACGACGCGAAGTCGTGCACCTTGGCCTGGCGGCTCGCCACCAGCGCCTCGAGCACGCGGCGCACGCCGCGCGCGTTCGGGGCCTTCTCGGCGTACATCGTGAAGCCGCCCTTGAAGGTGCGGTCCTCGCCGACGAAGGGCACCGGGCCCACGGCCAGCTCTGCCTTCGGGTCGAGCGAGAGCACCCACGAGGCCAGCTCGAAGGCGTCCTCGCAGCTGAGCATCGGGCTCACCATGAGCGCCACGCGCTTGCCGGCGTTCACGGCCGCGGCCAGGGTGCCCTGCGCCTTGGCGTACGCGGCCTTCCACGCCTGCGCGGCCTGCGCGGGCTCGAACGCCTCCAGGCCCTTCACGCGCGGCATGCGGACGCGGCGCTCGGAGTGGACGTGCTTCCACGAGTGGCGCACCTCGTCGGTGATCCACCACGTGTTCACGTCCATGTTGGTGCGCGGCTTGATGCGGTGCACCTTGCCGTCGTTGTGCTCGACGAAGAGGTTGTCGCCGCTCGCGGTGAGGCCGTCGATCGACGGCGTCTTGGTCAGGAACCACACGCGCTGCTGGAAGAGGAACTCCTTGTCGAGCAGCGCGCCCACCGGGCACAGGTCGACCACGTTGCCGGCCAGCGGGTTGTCGAGCGGCTTGCCCGGGAAGACGTCGATCATCTCGCGGTCGCCGCGGCCGTCGACCATCAGCTCGTCGGTGCCGGTCACCTCGCGCGTGAAGCGCACGCAGCGCGTGCACATGATGCATCGGTCGCTGTAGAGGAGGATGTTCGGCCCGATGTCCTTCTTCGGGTTCTTGACCTTCTCCTCCAGGAAGCGGCTCTGCCCGCGGCCGTACTCGTGGGAGTAGTCCTGCAGGTAGCACTCGCCGGCCTTGTCGCAGACGGGGCAGTCGACCGGGTGGTTGATCAGCAGGAACTCCATCACCGCCTTCTGGTTGGCGATGGAGCGCGGGCTGTCGGTGTAGACGACCATGCCGTCGGAGCAATCCGTCTGGCAGGTCGGCTTGAGCTGCGGAATCGGCTCGAGCGCGCCGGACTTCGGGTTCGGGGCCCAGACCTCGGCGAGGCAGATCCGGCAGCTGGCCGGGATCGACATCGACGGGTGGTAGCAGTAGTGCGGGATCTCCACGTCGTGGCGCAGCGCCACCTGCAGGATCTTCTCGCCCTTCGAGAACTCGTAGGCCGTGCCGTTGATCGTGATCTGCGCCATGGGGAGCGGAAAGTGTAGTCCCGGCCCCGCGACGCCGGGCGGCCTGCGGGCCGCGCGGTCAGGGCGCGGCGGCCGCCGTCTCGCAGTCGAGGATCGCCTCGCCGCCTGCGAACTCGGCGTCCACGATGCGCACGCGCCGTCCGTCCCCCAGGCGCGACTCGAGCGGCAGCGGCCGGCCGAGTTCCGGCACGAACCAGGCGCCGACGCCGGCTGCGAAGGGAATCGGGAGCGAGCCGACGCTGGTTCCCGCCGCGCGCAGGGTGGCCGGCCGGCCGGGGGCGCCGGGGTCGATCGCCCAGCGCGTGGCGACCACGAAGCCGTTCCAGTCGGCGGCCAGCGTGAAGCCGTCGGCGTCGGCAGTCGCCTGCACCGCGCCGACGCCCTCCGGCCACGGCAGGCTGCGGTCGTGCTCGAGCCACTGCGGAAGGCGGGCGCCGAGCCAGGCATTGACGTCGGCCGCGCGCACGCGCACGCTCCAGGGCTGCGCGCC
>JBEITQ010000152.1:0-5048 GCA_040374835.1 Phycisphaeraceae bacterium
CCGTCGGGCCGGGGCATGACGGGCAAGACTCTAGCGCCACGCCGGGGCGGCCGCCGCGGCCCGACGATCGGTAGCCTTCCGTGGCCGGAGGATCCTCCCGATGAGCCAGTTCAGCCCCGCACCGCCCACCGCTCCCATTCCCGTCGGTCCGCAGGACTCAGGCGGCACCGGGCTTGCCGTTGCCGCACTCATCTGCGGAGTCGTCGGCCTCTGCGTGCCGTTGCTCGGGATCGTCGCGATCATCCTCGGGGTGGTCTACCTCGCGAGGCCGCAGCCGTCGGGCCGCGGCCTCGCGATCGCCGGCATCGTGACCGGCGTGCTGGGGCTGCTGTCGACGGTCGCGCTGCTCTTGGCCCTGCTGCTGCCCGCGCTTCGCCAGGCGCGACAGGCCGCCGGCACCGTCGAGAGCGGCGCCCAGATGCAGCAGATCGTCGGCGTCATGCTGGCGGATGCGGAGGTCCCGCCCGCCGACGCCAACCTCGAGTCGCGTTACTCGCTCCCGGCCGAATTGTGGGTCGCCCCCTCGGCCGACGGGACCGGCAAGTCGTACCTGCGCATCGTGCCGGAGCCGGGCGCCGCGCCCGACCCGCAGGCGCCCGTGCTTGCGGAGAACCCCTCGGTGGTCGAAGGCCGCCGCCTGAACGTCGTCCGTGCCGACGGCAGCGTCCAGCTCATGTCCCGCGAGGAGCTGGTCGAGTTGCTCGCGTCGGCCGCCCCGCGCGTGCGCCACTCCGACGGGACGCCGTGGGCGCCGAAGGACTGACGGGTCACTTTCCCCGCATCCGAAGCGCCGCCCCGACCAGCAGGATCAGCACCGGCACCTCGACCAGCGGGCCCACCACGGTGGCGAACGCCTCGCCGGAGGTGATGCCGAACACCGAGATGGCCACGGCGATCGCCAGCTCGAAGTTGTTCCCGCTCGCGGTGAACGCCAGCGTCGTGGCCCGCTCGTCGTCCGCGCCCGCGCGCCGTGCCATGAGGAACGACGCGAAGAACATGATCACGAAGTAGAGGACGAGCGGGAGCGCGATCCGCAGGATGTCTGCGGGCGCGGCCAGGATGCGGTCGCCCTGCAGGCTGAACATCGTCACGATCGTGAGGAGGAGCGCCACCAGCGTCACCGGGGCGATCCTCGGCAGGAAGCGCTCCGCGTACCAGGCGTCTCCCTTCACCGCCCGCAGCGCGTACCGCGCCAGCATCCCGCCGAGGAACGGGATCCCGAGGTAGATCGCCACGCTCGCGAAGATCTCCCCCATCCCGACGTCGACCACCGCACCCTCCAGGCCGACGAGCGGCGGGAGCCACGTCATGAAGACCCAGGCGTACACGCCGAAGAACAGCACCTGGAAGATGCTGTTGAAGGCCACGAGCCCGGCGGCGTACTCGGCGCTGCCGCGCGCGAGGTCGTTCCACACCAGCACCATGGCGATGCAGCGCGCCAGGCCGACCATGACGAGCCCGAGCATGTACTCGGGACGGTCGTGCAGGAAGATGGCCGCCAGCGCGAACATCAGGACGGGCCCGACGACCCAGTTCTGGACGAGCGACAGCGCCAGCACCTTGCGGTCCCTGAAGATGCCCGGCAGCTCCTCGTAGCGCACCTTGGCGAGCGGCGGGAACATCATCAGCACCAGCCCGACGGCGATCGGCACGTTGGTGGTCCCGACGGTGACGGCCTCCGCGGCGTCCTTGATCCCCGGGAACACGCGGCCGAGCAGCACGCCGAGCCCCATCGCCAGGAAGATCCAGAGCGTGAGGTGACGGTCGAGGAATCCGAGCCGGCGCGGGCAGGCGTCGGGCGCGCACCCGGCCGGCGGGGCGATCGTCTCGGGCATCCGTTCGACGAAGGCGCGGATCTCGTCGCGCACGCGACGGTAGTGCACCATCGCGTCCTCGTCCGACGCCGCGCCCGCGGCCAGGCGCGGCGGGTCATCGAAGCCGACGTGGACGACCCGGGCGCCGGGGAAGAGGGGGCAGGACTCGTCGGCGTGGCCGCACACGGTGACCACGACGTCGAATCGGCCGCCGATCTAGTCGGGTCGCTTGGATCGGTGCCCGGAGATGTCGACGCCTGCCTCGGCCATGGCCCGCACCGCGAGCGGGTTCAGGCCATGGGGTGCCGTGCCGGCGGAGTAGGCCTCGATTCTGTTCGCATGCAGCGCACGCGCCCAGCCTTCGGCCATCTGGCTGCGGCAGGAGTTGCCGGTGCAGAGGAAGAGGACACGCAGCCGTGGACCAGGGGTGGCCATGATGTCGGTGTATCGGGAAGGCGTTCGGAATCGGTTCAGGCGGCGGCGTGGGTCACGGCGTGCCCGATGGCCCGCCATCGGGCACCAGCCGGATCGACCGGACGTTCACCACCGCCTCGCCCGCCTTGCTGAGGGCCCGCAGCGTCGCCCGGTGCGAGCCGATCGGCAGCCGCACCCGGCCGAGCTCGACCGTGCGGTAGGACTGCCATCCGCCCGTCGCCGGAACGGTGAACTCGGGGGTGTCCGTGCCGCCCTCGACGTCGAACCGGATGTGCGATCCGGCGGATGCGTCGGCGCAGGCAATCTCCGCCTCGACCCGGAAGGCCCCTTCCGCGCCGCCGGCGATGCCGATGGGCCACGAGGCCGTGGCCGCCGGGTCGAGCCAGTAGCCGAGGTTGTGCGTCACGTCGCCGATCACGCCCACCCGCTCGATGCGGAGCGACGGCCCGGCAAGCACCGCATCGTGCGGCGTGAGCGTGAGCACGCCCCTCGAATCGGGGAGGACGAGGAAGGGCATGGGTTCGACCGATCCCTCGAGGTCGAGCCGCACCACCGGAACGATCGCATCCGCTGCCGCCGGCGGCAGCCCGATCACGAGTCCGCGACCGGGCACCGGGCTCGGGCCCGCGGGCAGGAGTCCCTCGGCGCCGAGCAGCCGGGCCGACCGCACCCGGCCCGTCATGCGCACCTCGAGCATGCCGTCCTTCGGCCAGTCCCAGAGATGCAGGTACAGCACGCCGGGCTTCTGCGTGGCCCGTCCCCACGGCAGCCGCTCGAACGGGCTGGCGGTCGTGCCGTAGATGGACTCGCCGTTGGTGCGCATCCACGCCCCGACGCCGCGCAATGCCGCCGCGGCCTGTTCGGGCACCCGCCCACGCTCGTCGGGCCCGATGTTCAGGAGCAGGTTGCCGCCCTTCGACACGATGTCCGAGAGGAGGCGAACCACGGTCGGGGTGTCCTTCCAGTTCGCGTCGTGCGCGCTGTAGCCGTAGCTCTCGTTCAGCGTGTGGTTGACCTCCCAGTCCATCCCCGGCAGACCCGTGGGGGGCACGTACTTCTCCGGGGTGCCGTAGTCGCCGTTCTTGTTCTCCAGGCCGAAGAACAGCCGGTTGTTCACGAGGATGGCGGGCTGCGCCTCGCGCATGTCCGCCATGAGCCGGCCGGCGCCCCACGCCGCGCCCTGGCGGGCCTCGTCGGAGTAGTCGAACCAGATGGTCGAGAGCGGCCCGTAGCCCGACAGCAGCTCCGCCACGTGGCCGCGGACGTAGGCCTTGTAGCGCTCGTGGTCGCGGGGGTGGGCGACCTTCGGGTAGGCGGGCAGCGCCATCTCGTAGGCATCCGGGTGCTGCCAGTCGAGGAGCGAGTAGTAGAAGCCCGCGCGGAGCCCGCGCGCGCGCATGGCGTCGGCGAACTCGCGCGCCAGGTCGCGGCCGGGCGGCGAGATGTTGGTGCTGAGGGTGACCGGGTTGCCGACCGAGTACGGCTCCTTCGAGTTGAAGAGCGTGAACCCGTCGTGGTGCTTCGAGGTCATCACCGCGTAGCGCATGCCGGCATCCCGGGCAAGGTCGGCCCATGCGTCGGCGAAGCCCGGCTCCGGCGCGAAGCGCGGCCTCATCTGCCGGGCGTACTCGGCGCACGGCACCGCGGCCCAGTGCTGGATCCACTCGGCGTAGTGCTGCTCGTAGCGCTTGCCGCCCCAGCTGCCGCCGGCCGGGGAGTAGAGGCCCCAGTGGATGAACATGCCGAAGCGCGCCTCGCGCCACCAGCGCATGCGCGCGTCGCGGTCCGACGCCCAGAGCTCGACCTGCGCCGCCTCGGGGGAAGTGCCCGGCACCTGTGCGTCCATGGCCGAGGAAAGCACGATCGCGAGGCCGGCGGCGAGCACGATCCCAAGGATAGCCCCGGACCCTCTACGCTCCCGTCCATGCATCGCTTCGCATGGACCGTCCTCGTCGCCGGGATTGCCGGCATTGCGCCCGCCGACCTCGCCCGCGCCGAGGAAGGCATGTGGCTCCCGAACGCCCTCCCCGCCGCCGAGCTGAAGGCGAAGTACGGGTTCGAGGCGTCGCCGGCGCTCCTGGAGCGGCTGCAGAAGTCCTCCGTGCGGTTCTCGACCGGAGGCTCGGGCTCGATCGTCAGCGCCGACGGACTCGTGATGACCAACCACCACGTGGGCAGCGACATGCTGGCGAAGCTGTCCACCCCGGAGCGCGACCTGCTGAAGACCGGGTTCCTCGCCAAGGGGCGCGGCGAGGAGCTCCGCTGCCCGGACCTCGAGCTGAACGCGCTGTGGTCGATCGAGGACGTCACCGACCGGGTCGTCGCCTCGGGCAAGGAGGCGAAGGACACCGCCGCCGCCGGCGAGGCGCGGCGGCGCGAGATCACCCGCATCGAGGACGAGAGCGAGAAGGCCACCGGGCTGAAGAGCCAGGTGGTCACGCTCTGGCAGGGCGGCCGCTACCACCTCTACCGCTACCGCACCTGGCGCGACGTGCGGCTCGTCTTCGCGCCGGAGACGGCGATCGCGTTCTTCGGCGGAGACGCCGACAACTTCGAGTTCCCGCGTTACGACCTCGACTGCTGCTTCTTCCGCATCTACGAGGACGGCAAGCCGCTCAAGCCCGACCACTTCCTGGCATGGGACGCCGACGGCGCGAAGGAAGGCGAGCTCGTCTTCACCTGGGGACACCCCGGATCCACGAATCGGCTCTTCACCGCCGACCACGTGGCGTTCATGCGCGACGTCGAGGAGCCGATGGGCCTGCGGCGCCTGTGGCGCAACGAGGTGAAGCTCACGAC
>JBEITQ010000041.1:0-10902 GCA_040374835.1 Phycisphaeraceae bacterium
ATGCAGCTGTCGTCGCGCGACCCCGTGAGCTCGACCGCGCCGGTTCCCGGCGCCGAGGGCCGGCCCGGCGGCGCCACGATGACCACCTTCGGCATGAACGCGGTCGCGCAGGGCGATGCGACGCTGCGCTTCGAGCTGGCGCGCCCGTGGGAACGCGAGAAGGGCGAGCCGCCCGCACGCACCGTCGACGTCGCCGTGGAGGTGCGCCCGGCGCGCGAACGGAGCGACGAGCCCGCCAAGTGATGGACCCTGCGCGCGACGAATCCGCCCGGGGCCCTGCTAGACTCGTCTCTCCGCGCGGGAGTAGCTCAATGGCAGAGCAGCTGCCTTCCAAGCAGCAGGCTGCGGGTTCGAGTCCCGTCTCCCGCTTTCCGCGGCCGGCGCGCCGGCGCGCCGCCGCGACCCACGAGGTGCCGTGAACTACCGACGCAAGAAGCGCTCGCAGGAGCACGCGGCCGCCGACCGCCACCACACCGGCGCCTCGGGCCGTGCGCCCCTCGACCATCCGATGGTGACGTCGGCCGCGGCCACGGTGGTGACCGAGCCCGGCCAGCTCGAGGCGCTCGTCGCCGACATCCAGTCGCACCCGGCGGTCGCCTACGACACCGAGTTCATCGGCGAGGAGAGCTTCTACCCCAAGCTCTGCCTGGTGCAGGTGGCGACGCCCACCATGCTCGCGCTGGTGGACCCGATCCCGTTCGGCGCCACGGGCGAGCGGCTCGACGGCCTCGCGCCCCTCTTCCGCGCGATCGCCGCGCCGGGCCGCACCGTCCTGGTGCACAGCGGCGACACCGACATCGACATCCTGCGCCGCGGCGCGGGGTGCGAGCCGGGCGACATCTTCGACACGCAGGTCGCGGCCGCCATGGCGTGGATGCCGTGGCCGTCGAGCCTCGGGACGGTGGTCGAGTCCCTCACCGGCTACCGGCTGGGCAAGGCGCACACCTTCACCAACTGGGACGCGCGCCCGCTGACGCCCGCGCAGATGGGCTACGCGGCCGACGACGTGCGCTACCTGCACCTGGTGCGCCAGCTCCTCGGCGAGCGGCTCGAGTCCCTCGGGCGCCTGGAGTGGGCGTTCGCGGAGAGCCGCGAGCAGCTGCGCGGCGCGGCATTCGACCCCGAGGGCCAGCTGCGCCGCATCCACCGCTCGGAGCCGCTGCGGCCCGGGCAGTCGGCCGTGGCGCGTGCGCTGGTGACGCTCCGCCACGCGCTCGCCCGTTCGCACGACCTGCCTGCGCGGGTGGTGCTGCCGGACGCCGCGGTGATCGAGCTCGCCAAGCGCAAGCCCACCGAGCGTGCCGCGGTGATGGGCCTCTCCGGCGTGCCGCGGCGCATCCTGCAGGCGCACGCCGACGAGTTCCTGGCGGCCATCGCGTCGGCCAAGGGCGCGGCGCCCGCATCCGATCCCCCGAATCCGCTTGCCGAGGATCCCCGCGTGCGCGCGGAGTCGGACCAGGTGTGGAACGCGCTGCAGGCGCGCTGCTCGTCGGTCGGGCTTGCCCCGAACCTCGTGGTGACGCGCGCCTCGTTCTCGCGCTGGTACGTCTCGATGGTCGACGCGCGCCGCCGCGGCGGCACGGTCGCCACCAGCGAGGGCGACGCGGCGATGTTCTCCGCCGGGGACTGGCGGCACGCGGCCGTCGGAGGATGGCTCGAGGGCTTCCTCCGCGGCGACGAGCGGCTCGAGCTCGAGTGGTCCGCCTCCGGCATGGTCGCCCCCGGCTTCGTGCGGCCCGCCGGGGTACCATCGGGCGCATGACGAACCTCCGACGACCGATCGCGGCGGCGCTGCTTGCGGGCAGCGCGCTGGTGCTTGCCGCGTGCGCCGCCAGGTACCCCCAGCAGGGCGGCAGTTCCTCGGGTGACCCGGGCGGCTGGACCGACCTCTTCGACCGCACGACGCTGGAGGGGTGGAAGCCCTTCCTCCCGGAGGCCGGCGCCGATCCGAAGAAGACGTGGTTCGTCGAGGACGGCGTCATCAACTGCACCGGGATCCCCGCGGGCTACATCGCCACCGCCAAGGCCTACACCGACTTCGAGCTCGAGCTCGACTGGCGGTTCCTCCCCGAGAAGGGCCCGGGAAACAGCGGCGTGCTGCTGCGCGTCCAGGAGCCCGACCAGGTGTGGCCCAAGAGCATGGAGGCGCAGCTGCAGGACCGCCGCGCCGGCGACATCTGGAACATCGGCGACTTCCCCGCGAAGACCGCGCCCGAGCGCACGAGCGGCCGGCACACGGCCCGCATCGGCCGCTGCTCCGAGAAGCCGGTCGGCGAGTGGAACTGCTACCGCATCGTGATGGACGGCACCCGCCTGGAGCTCTACGTCAACGGCGAGCTCCAGAACGTCGCCACCGACGTCGAGCGCGTGGCCGGGCGGATCGCGCTGCAGAGCGAGGGCGCCTGGATCCAGTTCCGAAACATCCGCGTCCGCCCGCTCCTGGGCAAGGGCAACGGCCGGGGGTTCGAGTGACCCAGGCCGCCGCCGGCGAGCTGCGCGTCGTCCGCCCCGATCCCGCGCGCACCGCGCCGGTCTCGATGGACGGCGTGCGCGGGGCGCGGATGGAGATCCTGGTGGGCCGCGAGCACGGCGCGCCGAACTTCTCCATGCGCCACTTCGTGGTGGAGCCGGGCGGCCACACGCCGCACCACCGCCACGCCTACGAGCACGAGGTCGTCGTCCTGGAGGGCGAGGCCGACGTCGCCTGCGGCGAGCGCGTCCACCGCGTGCGCGCGGGCGACGTGCTCTACGTGCCGCCCGACGCCATGCACCAGTTCCGAAACGCCGGTGCCGGGGCGCTTCGGTTCCTCTGCCTGGTGCCCACCTCCTTCGACTGCGGCAAGCCGACGCCCGGGTCGTGACCTGCGGCGCGCGGCCCGCGCGCACCCAGGGAACCAACCCGGGGGCAGGCCGCGGCCGGCCGCCGCGCGTGCTTTGGGGTTGCGTGCGCCGGGCGCGGGGCCCGGCGACGGGTCACTTCGTCGGCTCGTCGTCGGCGACGGGCGCGGCCTGCGGCGCGCGGGCCGCAGGCGTCTTCGCGGCGGCCGAGGCCTCCGCGGGCGTGCGCTCCTCGGACGACTCGACCATCGCCATGTCGAAGGACAGCGGCGTGAGGAAGAGCTCCACGCGGCGGTTCTCCACCGCGCCCTTCGTGCCGTTCAGCACGATGGGGCGGTACTCGCCGTAGCCGGCGATCTGGAAGCGGCCCGCGGTGACGCCGTCCTTGACCAGCGCGTTGCGCAGGCTGGCGGAGCGGAAGACCGAGAGCATCACGTTGTTGCCGAACTTCGCCTTGGTGCGGACCACCGGCATGTTGTCGGTGTGGCCGACCACCTTGACCTCGAACTTCGAGGCCGAGGGCGAGTTCAGGATCGACGCGAGGCGCGCGAGCACGGCGCTGGCGCCGGGCTTGAGCTGGTCGCTTCCGGGATCGAACGTGAAGTCGTTCTTGAAGCGCAGCATGCCCGTGCGCGGGTCGAACTCGAACACGTCGGGGTTCGAGAGCGCGAGCGCCTCGAGCTCCTTGCTCAGGTCGGGCGGCAGCTGGTTGATCTCGAGCGAGGCGAGCTGCTTCTTCAGCTCGTCGTACTTGGCGATCCATGCGTCGAGGTCCCCGTTGCCGGAGGCCATGCGCTTCTGCAGCTCCTCCAGGTCGGCCATGGTGGCCGCGATCTGGGTGCGCAGGCGCTCTTCGTTGGCGCGTGCGGTCGCCAGCTCGTTCTGGGCGGTGAGCAGCTGCTGCTCCTGCCCCTTGTAAGCGGTGAGAAGGTCGTTGTACTTCTGCTCCGGAACGCAGCCGGCCGAGGCCAGCACCGTCGCTGCGAGCAAACCACTCGTCATCCATGCGCGCTTCATCGTTGGGATCCTCCCAAAGCGTGGTTGTGAAGCCGGGTGTCCGTCGATGCGCACGACGGGCCGGCGTTGTGAAAGACATCTGCCCCGAACCGGGACGGGGAAGTGTAACGGCCCGGGGCGCGGTGCGGGGACCGCCGCCGCCGCGGAAATTCCGCCCTCCCGGCCCGTGGCGGCCGATACAGTGTGGGTCGCCCCGGCAGCCCCGGGAACCCCACTGATGGCCCACGCCACCACCGCTCCCGACCCCGCCGGCGCCCTCGCCAAGGCCGGTCCGTACCCGATGGCCGCCTACCAGTTCCTCCAGGAGGGGCTGCGGCACACCGTCCGTCAGGTGCACGAGCAGCGATCGGCCGACCCGTCGATGGGCGACATGGCCGACGGCGACCACGTCACGGGGCAGCAGCTGTGCGTCGGCCTGCGCGACTACGCCATCGGACAGTTCGGCCTGCTCGCGCCCGTGGTGCTCGAGTCGTGGTCGATCCGCCGCACCGACGACTTCGGACGCATGGTGTTCGCGATGATCGATGCCGGGCTGATGAGCAAGACCGCGCACGACACGCCCGAGGACTTCTGCGGGGTGTACGACTTCGAGGAGGCCTTCCACCGCGAGCACGCGGTGGCGGCCATCCGCGCGCCCGCGGTCTGAGCGGCCGTCGCGCCGCCCGCGATGCCCCGTCCGCGCCGTCCGGGGCGCGCCGCGTCGCCTCCTACAATGGCCTTCCCATGTTCGATCGCCTGAGCGATTCGCTGTCCTCCGCGTTCCGAAACCTCACCGGGCGGGGACGCATCTCGGAGTCCAACGTCCGCGAGGCGATGGCCGAGGTCCGCACGGCGCTCCTCGAGGCGGACGTCAACCTGGAGGTGGTCGACCGCTTCTGCGAGGACTGCGTCCAGGATGCGCTCGGCCGCGAGGTCACCAAGAGCCTCGAGCCCGGGCAGGAGATGGTCGGCATCGTGCACCGGCGGCTCGTCGAGCTGCTCGGCCCGGTCGACCGCCACATCACGCTCGTCGAGCCCGGGCCGACCGTCGTCATGCTCTGCGGCCTGCAGGGAAGCGGCAAGACCACGACCTGCGGCAAGCTCGCCGCGTGGTTCCGAAAGCGCGGCCAGAGCGTCATGGTGGCGGCGGCGGACCTGCAGCGCCCGGCGGCCGTCGAGCAGCTGCAGACGGTGATCGAGGGCGTGGCGGCCAACGGGACCGGGCCCGGGCGCGTCGCCTTCTACGGCGAGCCCGACAAGTGCGCGGAGTACGGCAAGGCCGTCGGCGTGGCGGTGGGGGTGTGCCAGCGGGCGCTGGCCGCGGCGAAGCAGGGCAAGTTCGACGTCCTGGTGCTCGACACCGCGGGACGCCTGCACGTCAACGACGAGCTGATGCGCGAGCTCGAGGCGGTCGACCGCGCGCTGCAGCCGCACAACATCCTGCTCGTGGTCGACGCCATGACCGGCCAGGACGCGGTGCAGAGCGCCAAGGCGTTCCATGGGCGCCTCCAGGTGGACGGCATCGTCCTGAGCAAGTTCGACAGCGACACGCGCGGCGGCGCGGCGCTCAGCGTGAAGACGGTGACCGGCGCCCCGATCAAGTTCGTGGGCACCGGCGAGCGCTTCGACGCGCTCGAGGAGTTCCATGCCGACCGCGCCGCCGGCCGCATCCTGGGGATGGGCGACGTCGTCAGCCTGGTCGAGAAGGCGCAGGCCGAGGTCAACGAGGCCGAGGCAGAGGAGGCCGCGGCCAAGATGGCCAAGGGCCAGTTCACGCTGCAGGACTTCCTGAAGCAGATGCGCATGATCCGGCGCATGGGGCCGATGAAGCAGATCCTCGGCCTGCTGCCGGGCGTCGGCGGCATGCTCAAGGACGTCGACATCGACGAGCGGCAGATCGACCGCATGGAGGCGATCATCCTGTCGATGACGCCGCGCGAGCGCGACAAGGTCGGCATCATCGACCGCAGCCGGCAGAAGCGCATCGCCGCGGGAAGCGGCGCCAAGCTCGACGACGTCTCGCGGCTCGTCAAGCAGTTCGAGATGATGCAGAGGATGACGCAGCAGATGGCAGGCATGGGGGCGATGGGGAAGGCGCGCGCCATGCAGGAGCTCTCGCGCGCGGGTGCAGGCGCGGGCGGCCTGCCGGCGTTCCCGATGCGCGGCTCGACCGCGACCGAGAGCCCCAAGGCACGGTTCAAGCAGCGGAAGAAGCGCTGAGCGGCGGGGCGGCGCGCGCCGCCGGATCGGCGTTCACGCGCGCTTCGAGCGCACCCACTCGCCCAGGCGCTCGCGCGACCACGCATTGACGCAGAGGTCGGTGCCGAGCCACCCGCGCCGCGCGGTGAGGACGCCGTAGCCGAGCTGGTCGAAGTCGCCGTCGCCGTGCGCGTCGGTGTCGATGGCCACCAGGCAGCCGGCGTCGCGGCAGATCCGCACGTGCGCGTCGCGCAGGTCCAGGCGCATGGCGTTGGCGTTCACCTCGAGCGCCACGCGCCGCGCGGCTGCCTCGCGGGCCAGGAGCGCGATGTCCGGTGAGAGCCCCTCGCGCGCGTTGACGATGCGGCCGGTCGGGTGGCCGATGACGTGGACGAGCGGGTGCCGGATCGCGGCAAGCAGGCGTTCCGTGGCCGGCCCAGGGTCCGCCCGCAGGGCGCTGTGGGGGCTGGCGACCACGAAGTCGAGCTCGGCCAGGACGTCGTCGGGATAGTCGAGCGAGCCGTCTGCCAGGATGTCGACCTCGCTGCCGGCAAGCACCGCGATGCGCTTGGCGTGCGCACGGGCCACCTCGCGCACCGCCGCGGCGTGGGTGCGCAGCCGTTCGACGCTGAGGCCGTTGGCCTGGGCCTGGCCGCGGCTGTGGTCGGTGATGGCGATCGTGTGGAAGCCGCGGCGGATGGCCTCGCGAACCATTCCGTCGATCTCCAGCGTGCCGTCGCTCGCGGTCGTGTGGCAGTGCAGCTCGGCGCGGATGTCCTCGACACGCACGAGTTCCGCGGGCGGTGGAGCGTCGAGCTCGCCGTGGTCCTCGCGCAGCTCGGGCGGGATCCAGGGGAGGCCCAGGGCCCCGTACACCTCTTCCTCGGTGCGTGCGGCGACGGGCGCCTCGCCGCGCGACTGGGGCGTTCCCTCGGCGCCCCCGGATTCGCGGAAGAGGCCGTACTCGTTCAGGCGCATGCCCATCCGCTGCGCGCGCTCGCGCAGGCGGACGTTGTGCTCCTTGCTGCCGGTGAAGTAGAGGAGCGCGGCGCCGAATCGGTCGTCGTCCACGGTGCGCAGGTCGACCTGCAGGCCGTGGTCCGTGCGCACGCTGGTCTTGGTGTCCCCGGAGGCGATCACCTGCGACACGCCGGGAGCGCCGCGCAGGGCCGCGTGGAGCGCGCCGTGGTCGGTGCCGCTGGCGAGGAGGTCGATGTCCCCGATGGTCTCGCGTCCCCGGCGGAGGCTGCCGGCATGCGAGACCTGCACCGCGCCGGGGACGGCGCGCAGCAGCTCGCAGAGCGCCAGGGCCGCGGGCATCGCCTCGCCGAGGCGGATGCGCCCGCGCGTTCCCTCCATGAACCGCAGGGCGTCCTCGATGGCCTTCAGCGTCTTCGGGCCCATGCCGGGCAGGCCCCCGAGCGATCCGTCGGCAAGCTTCTTCCGCAGGGTGTCGACCGAGTCGACGCCGCCTTCCTGCCACAGGGTGCGCACCCGCTTCGGGCCGAGTCCCGGCACCTGCAGGAGCCCGGGCACGCCCGCGGGGATCGTGGCGAGCAGGTCGTCGTGCTCCCGCACCTTCCCGGTGCGTGCCCACTCCTCGATCTTCTGGGCGCTCGAGTCGCCGATCCCCGGGATGGCGCGCAGGCGCGGGGGGTCGGACGCGGCCAGCGCCGCGATGTCCTCGCCGGCCTCCTCGATGGTGCGCGCGACCTTGCGGTGCGCGTTCACGCGGAAGGCGTTCGCCCCGGTCAGGTCGAGGACGTCGGCGATCTCGGAGAAGACCCGGGCGAGTTCGGCGTTGCGGCTCATGGGGTGCGTGCGCGCAGGGCTTCCGAGACACGGGCCAGGAATGCCGCGTCCGGCAGCGAGTACGGGCGGAACTTCTCGAGCGTGCCGGCCTCGTCGCTCGAGACGAGCCCACGGTGGAATCCGAGGCGGCTGGCGGCGGGGCCGTCGATCAGCGCGCTCGAATCGTTGGCGCCCATCTGGAAGAGCACCTTGGCGTCCAGTTCCCGCATGGCGTTGCGGTCCACGGAGCGCTGCAGCCCGGCCACCGTGTCGGCCCACAGGATGCAGTGGATCCCGACGAGCGGGCCTTCCTTCAGGAGGAGGGCCAGCACCTTGTCCGGCGTGGGCGGGCCGTCGCCGGAGGAGTAGCCGAAGTCGTCCTCGTTGCGGCGGAGCGCGCGGAAGCGGTGCAGGCCGTTCACCAGCAGGTAGATGCCGGGGGCGTCCGAGGCGCCGTCGGCGGTGCGGCGGGCGAGCTCCTCGCCGAGGGCGACCACCGCGTCGCCCGCCTCGCGGAGGGAGGGAAGCAGGACGTCATGCGCAAGCGCGGCGCGCACCGCGGCGAGCGTGCCGTGCAGGCGATCGTCGGGCGTGGTGCCGTCGAGCACCACGAGCCGCGGGCCCGCGACCGGCACCTGCGCGGCGATCGACAGCATCGCCATGGCGAGGAGCGCGCATGCCGCCTCGTCGCGCTGGCCGACGATCGCCACGTTCGAGCCGCTGCGGCGCACGAGCGCGACGTTCGTCGGTTCCTTGATGCTGACCGCGTCGCCGAACCACACCTTCGGGGCGAACTGCGCCCGTCCGGGGTCGGGCCGCGAGAGCGCCTCGAGGAGCGGCGCGTTGGAGGCCGGGTCGGCGGGTTGGTTTCCCTCGAAGACGATCGGTGCCGGGCGCGCCGGTCCCGGCCGCGTTCGCGCGAACGCCGCCACCTCTCGCAGGCGTGACTCGCGCTCCTCGTCGGCGATCCACACCACCTGGAACGGGCTGTTGCCCTCGACCAGGCCGCCGGCGTCGTTGTAGATCGCCTCGCCGGGGCGCGTCAGGAGCCGTGCGGCGGTGTTGTCGTCGGAGAGGATCAGCTGGCTGTCGGCCTCGTTGCACTGGAGCGCGATGCGCACGCCCATCTGGCCCATGGTGCTGCGCGCGATGCCGTACGCGCCGCCGAGCGTCTGGCTGCCCAGGACGACGTGCATGCCGAAGGCGCGGCCCTGGCGCACCAGGCGGTCGAGGAGCAGCGCCGAGTCCTGCGCCACCTTGTCGTCCTCGATGAAGAGCTCCTGGAATTCGTCGACCACCAGCAGGCAGCGGGGCATCCGGTCGGGCCGCCCGAGGGCCCGCCAGTCGGCGATGTTCTGCACGTTGGCGGACCGGAACAGCTCGCCGCGGCGGCGCAGCTCGTCGTCCAGGCCCTGCAGCACGCTCAGGCCGAACTCCCGGTCGCTCTCGACGGCGACGGCGCGGGCATGCGGAAGCCCGTTCGCCGCGTAGGCCTTGAACTCGACGCCCTTCTTGAAGTCGACGAGCCAGAACTCGACCTCGTCGGGGGAGTACCAGAGGGCGGTGTTGACGATGAGGGCGTTCAGCAGCGAGCTCTTGCCGGAGCCGGTCTTGCCGGCCACCAGCGCGTGCTGGCGCGTGCCCTCGCCGAGCGCCAGGTGCTGCAGCCGGTTGGCGCCGCTTCGCCCCAGCGCCACGCGGAACGTCGCGGCGCTCGACATGGTCCACCGCTCGTCGGCCCGCGGCGCGACCGAGGTGAACGGCACCTCAACGCGGTTTCCCTCGCGCGCGGCACGGCCGACGTCGCGCGCGATGCGCTGCAGGAGCGAGTCGTCCGGCGGCCGGTCGGGATGGAAGGGCAGTTCGGCGGCGCGGCCCTCGTCGATGCGCCAGCCCGGCTCGCCGGGACCGTCGCGCCAGGCGACCTGCAGCGCGCCCCGGCGCAGGTCCGACGCATCGAGCCCCGCCGGCAGCGCGGTGCGGCGGTCATGCAGCAGCAGCACGTGCACGCCGCAGCGCGCGCCGCTCTGCAGGATGCTCGCGAAGCGGCGTGCCGCCTGCTCGGAGACGTTCACCGGGAAGTCGGCCATCACCAGGAACCGGTAGGGCTCGGCGATCTCGCCCGCCTGGCGGTTGTAGTCCTCGAGCGACGCGTACTCGTTGCGCAGGTACTTCTGGATGACCGTCTCCATGTGGTCGGTCAGGTCGGCCAGGCGCTGCTCGATGTGGCGCTGGTCGGTCCAGACGCGGTCCGTGACCAGGAGTTCCAGTTCGTCGGCCAGGTGCATGAATCCCGCGAAGCTCTGCCCGAGCCCCACGGGGTCGACGAAGGTGAACCGCGCCTTGCCCGGCGGGATGCCGACGAGCACCCGCACCACGGCGTTCTGCAGGACCGCCAGGCCCTCGGCCCGTCGCTCGGGCGGCGCGTCGACCACGAGCGACATCCGGTGCGGGGCGACCAGGAGGGCGGGCAGGCGCCAGGTGCCCGAGGGCGTGCCCGGCGGCCACGCGAGGTCGGGCTCGCTCGGCCAGGAACCGGGGATCGCCTCGAGCGGAAGCGACAGCTCCCCGATGCGCAGGAACGGCGGTCCGCCGCCCATGGATGGCCCGCGTCGCTCCCAGTCGGCCGTGGTCCAGCCGAGCGCGTGCGCGCGGTCGGCATCTTCCAGGGCGCCGATGCCCGCGAGGATGCGCCCCTGCGCGCGGCGCCAGGCGTCGCGCGCGGCGGTCAGTGCCGCGTCCTCCTTGGCCGCGGTCTCGGCCTCGACCGAGTCTTGTCGGGCGGACTCCTCGGCCAGCGCCCGGGCGCAGCGCGCCGCGGATTCCTCCAGGCGCGCATCGCGCGTCGCGACACAGGCGTTCACCGCCGTGGCGCGCTGCTTCAGGACCTTGGCGTGGTAGTGCGGCGCACGCTGGTCGACGGTGGCCACGTACTCCCGCAGCTTCTGCTCGATGTCGGCGAGTGCCGGCTGGAACGTGCCGTCCGCGGCCGCGATGTCCGCGTCGTGGCGCGCCTTCGCGGCGGCCTCGCGCTCGGCGGCGGTGCGCTCCGCGGCGGCGCGCAGGCGCTCGAGGCCC
>JBEITQ010000059.1:0-9442 GCA_040374835.1 Phycisphaeraceae bacterium
GACTGGGACGAGGTCGACGTCGGCGAGGTGCCACCCGAGGTGGCGCGCATGCTGGGCGGGGACCGCGCCGGGCGATGGATCCGGCGGGGCATCCTTGCCGTAGCGTGGGTGATCATCGCCGTGATCGTCGTGTTCGGGATGGTGATCCCCCTCGTCAATCGCATCCTGTCATGAAGCTTCCCCCCGCCCTCCATGCCTCGCTCGCCTTCATCCCGCTCGCGGGCGTGCTCGTCCTTGCAGGCTGCGGGTACCGCCTCGACGGCCGGGTGGTCGACGGCTTCAGCGGCGTGTCGATCGGGCGCGCCGACGATCCGGACGCGCGCAAGTCGGGGATCGGCGGGGCGACGATCGAGCTGGTGCGCGAGCCCGACACCATGAACCGCACCGTGGCCGCGCGCGCGACGAGCGACGACGCCGGCCGGTTCACGCTGGAGGTGAGCGGCTTCGGCGCGGGATGGATGGAGGAGCAGTGGCTGATCCGCGTGCGCCGCAGCGGCTTCGAGACCATCGAGACCGACGTGCAGCTGCCGCGCGAGCCGAAGGACCGCCTGGCGATCGTGACGATGGCGCGCGGCAAGAGCCGCCCGTTCCGCGAGCCGGAGAACTCGCGCCGCCTGATCGACGAGGCGCGGTCCTACGACGCCGGGATCGGCGGCACGCTCCGCTAGTGGGCGACCGGCGATGCGCAGGCGCTACCACCTCCATCCGCCGGGTCTCCTTTACCTGCTGCTCGTCGTCGTGCTGGGGATCGCGGCGGCGAATCGGCCGGGCAACCTGCTGGTGTGGGTGTTCGCGGCGATGCTCGCGGGCGTGCTGGTCTCGGGGATCCTGAGCGGTCCGACGCTGATGCGGCTGTCGGCGTCGCGGCTCCTGCCGCGCACGGCGCGCGCGGGCGAGCCGCTGGTGGTCGGGTACTCCGTCACGCAGCGCTCGCGGCTCTGGCCGGCGTTCGCGCTGCATGCGCGCGAGCGGGAGGGGCCGCCCGGTTCGCGCGCCTTCGTGCAGCACGTGGGCCCGGGCGAGACGGTGGTGGCCGAGGCGGTCTTCTGGCCCGAGCGTCGCGGGCGGCTCGTGCTGCCCTCGTTCCGGCTGGAGACGTCGTTTCCCTTCGGCCTGATCCGAAAGAGCATCCGCTTCGACGAGCGCGGCGAGTGCCTGGTGCTGCCGCGCACCGTGCGCCTGCGCGCGGACGTGCTGCCGGAACTGGCCGGCGCCGGGCGGTCGGGCGCGTCGTCGAGCCTGCGCGTCGGGCCCGGCACGGACTTCGTGGGGCTGCGCGAGTATCGCCCCGGCGACCCGATGCGGCACGTGGCATGGCGGCGGAGCGCGGCGCTCGGCACGCTGGCGGTCACCGAGCGCACGGTGGATGCGCCGCCGAGGATCCACGTGGTGCTCGACCTGCGGCGCGCGACCGATGCGCTGCGGCTTGACCCCGCGGGGCGCGCGCCGCGCGAGCTGGAAGAGGACGCGATCGTGCTAGTGGCGAGCCTGCTGGCGGACGCATCGCGCGCCTCGATGGAGACGCGGCTCAGCGTGCTGGGCGTCGACGCCGGCACCGGCGGCGCGCGCGGCGGCATCCGGCACCTGAACCGCCAGCTCGCGTCCTTGGCCGCGATCGATCTCGATGCCCCGCGCCGCGCCGACGATCGGATCCCGCCCGTGCGCGACCGTGCCGCGACCGTCGTGGTGCACGTCGACCGCGCGGACCTGTCGCTTTCGCCCTCGGCGATGCACGTCGGGGCGGCGCAGCTTTCGGCGCTCTCGGCGGGAGGCCGCCCGTGAACGTCGCGATCGCCTTCCGCCGGATGGTGCTGGTCACGTGCCTGTGCGCGATCGCGGCGTTCGCCGCCAGCGAGCGGATGGGCTGGCTGCTGGTGGTGGCGGGGATCGCGGCCGTGGCGGGCACGGCGCTCGCCGAGGGGCCGCGCGCGCGCTCGATCCCGGCGTGGTCGGTGCGGGCGGTGATCCTGGCGGCGATCGGGTGGGGCGCCTTCGACTTCCTGTCGCGCCCCGAGGCCGAGGAGGCCGCACGCGTGGTGGGCACGGTGGTGACGGCCGCCATGCTCGCGAAGCTCTGGGAACGCAAGTCGGCGGCCGACTGGCGCGGCATCATCGCGCTCTCGATCGTGCTCCTGGTGAGCGCGGCGCTCGGCACGAGCGACTTCCTGGTCGGGCTCCTGGTGATCGTCGGCGTCGCGGTGCTGGTGCCGACGGCGATGCTCTACCAGGTGGTGGCCGGCACCGAGCGCTCGGCCACGGAGCGGCGCCAGGCGGCGCCCGCGGGAAGCCCGGCCCCGGCCGCGGAGAGCCCGCAGGGTTCGCATGCGGCGCGGAGCCTGCGGCGGCTGGCGACGGTGGGCATCGTGCTGGGGCTCGCACTCAGCGTCGGGGCGTTCGCCGTGTTCCCGCGCGAGATCGGCGTCGCCGGCCGT
This sequence comes from Phycisphaeraceae bacterium, assembly GCA_040374835.1. Classification (GTDB taxonomy): domain Bacteria; phylum Planctomycetota; class Phycisphaerae; order Phycisphaerales; family SM1A02; genus UBA966. The sequence continues at coordinate 2,433 of JBEITQ010000059.1, forward strand.
TCGGGCGCGCGCGTCTCGGGGTTCCGCGCCGGCATCCAGCTGTGGAGCGCCGGGCGCATCTCGCAGTCCTCGCGCGTGGCGATGACCGTGCGGCTCCTCGACCCGCGCGATGCGCCGGCGGAACTGGTGATGCCGCTGCGCATGCGCGGCGCGGTGCTCGAGCGCTACGACCCCGGCGAGGCGCGCTGGCGCGAGTCCGCGGACCGCAGCCGCTGGCGCACCTACCGCATGGCGCCGGGCGCCGGGTTCGAGCCGTTCTCGCCGATCGTCGGCGAGGAGCGCTCGAACGTCTGGACGCAGGACGTGCAGATGCGGTCGCTGGCGAGCGACCGCATCTTCTCGGCGTGGATGCCGCTTGCGATCGCCGGCAACGAGGAGCGCTCCGTGGCGCTCGACCCGCGCACCGGCGAGCTGACCGACCTCGGCACGGGTTCCGGCGGGCGTCCGCAGGCGTACCGCATCCGCATGCAGGCGTTCCCGTCGCCGCGCTTCGTGGAGGCGGTGCTTCCGAACTCGGCGCCCCGGCCGGGGCGCACGGTGTCGTTTCCGGTGCCGCGCGTGCGAGAGATCGCCGAGCGCATCCTGGGCGAGTCGGAGCTCGTCGACCTGCCGACCGAGGATGAGATGCGCGAGGACCCGGAGCTGCGGCGCGTGCGCGCGCGCCGGATCGCCGCGTACTTCGAGGCGTTCCTCTCCAGCCCGCGCTTTCGCTACATGACCGACCTCTCCGGGTTCCGCCGGATCGGCGAGGAGGACCCGATCGTCCTCTTCCTGGAGCGCTACCGCTTCGGCCACTGCGAGCTGTTCGCCTCGGCGATGGTGGCGCTGTGCCGTTCAATGGGGATCGAGGCGCGCGTGGTGACCGGGTTCCTCTCCACGGAGTACGACGGCATCTCCGACCGCTACGTCTTCCGCGAGTCGGGCGCGCACGCGTGGGTCGAGGTGCGCACCGGCGACTGGCAGTGGATGACGTTCGACCCGTCGCCGATCGCGGAGCTGCTGGCGATCCAGCAGGCCAACCGAACCTGGCTCGACGGGTTCCGCTGGATCCTCGACCCGATCGAGTTCGCCTGGAACAGCCGCTTCGCCGGCTTCGACAGCCGCGCGCAGGCGGACCTCGCCGACCGGATCGGCGAGGGCTCGCGCCGCGCGCGCGACCGGGCGGCGGCGATGCTCGAGTCGCTCGAGCGCACCTTCACCGCATGGTTCATGCCCGGGGCGGTCGGGTTCGTCTGGGCCGTGTCGGTGGCGGGCGGCGGCATCGTGGTCACGGCGATCGTCCTGATCGTGGCGCGGCGCGCCGCGCGCGTGCGCCGGCAGCTCTCGGCCGCGGACCTCTCGGCGGCACGACGCGTGATCCTGGCCCACGACGCGCGCTTCTATCTCGATGCGCTCGACCTGCTTGACCGCGCGGGGCTCGGCAAGCCGCGCTGGCGCACGCCGATGGCGCATGCGGAATGGCTCCGCGGGGAGGATGCCGCGATCGGCGACGCGTTCGCCGACGTGGTGGCGCGTCTCTACCGCATCCGCTACGGGGGCCGCCGTCCGCGCGGGGCCGAGCGAACCGAGGACGAGGAATCGCTCGCGCGCCTGCGGGCGGTGCTGGCGCGTGGCTACACTCGACCGTCCGCGCCGGCCGCAGCCGCCGGTGCCTGAGGAGGAACGATGCCCGTCGCACGGTCACGAACGCTTGAATGGAGGCGCAGCCTCGAGGAACTCTGCCAGAAGGGCGGGGCGCTCGAGGTGGCGATCGCGCGCGACGGCGACCGCGGGCACGACCTGGTGTGGCGGCTGCGGATCCTCGCGGTGCGCGACGACGGCATCGTGGTGGAGAACCCCGGCGCGTTCGGGCGATCGCTGCCGCTGCATGCGGGAACGCGCCTGATGGCATTCATCGTGATCGGCCAGAACCGCTGGGAGTTCCGCACCGCGGTGGTCGAGGAGATCCCCCCCGGCAAGCTGGCCGACGCGCGCAGCGGCGCGGCGCGACTGGCGCTGCCCGAGCGCGTGGAGCGCTGCCTGCGCCGGCACGCACGTTACGAGGTGGGCGCGCTGGCGCTGCCTCCGGTCGACGTGTGGCCGCTGCTGGACCCGAAGAGCGTGGTGGCCGCCGAGCGCGCCAACGAGCTGGCGTTCGCGGCGTTCGCCGAGGGCCGGCCGCATTCCGCGTCCGACGAGGAGGCGCTGCTGCCGAACGTCGGCCCGAAGTTCACCGCGCACGTGGCCAACATGGGCGGCGGCGGCGCGGGGCTGATCGTCGAGCCCGCGCAGGCGGGCATCCTGTCGCGGCACCGGCTGTTCTGGCTGCGGCTCGAGCTCGGCGACGGCTGCCCGGTGCCGATCGTGACCACGGCGAAGCTGGTGCACGTGCACATCGACAGCACGCAGCGCTCCTACGCGGGCATGAGCTTCGACTTCTCCTTCAACCCCGGGCACCAGCGGACGGTGGCGTCGCAGGTGGAGTGGGTGGTGCGCTCGCTCGAGTCGCGGCAGTCGCACTGAGGGCGTGCGCCGTGCGCAGGAGCACGGCCGACTTGTGAAGGCTTTCCTCGTACTCGGCGCGCGGCACCGAGTCGGCCACGATGCCGCATCCGGCGGAGTAGCGCAGCGCGCCGCCTTCGGGCGACGCGCCCGAGAGCGCGATCGTGCGGATGGCCACGTTGAGCGCGATGCGCCCGGGGGAGATCAGCCCCACCGCGCCGCAGTACGGTCCGCGCGGGCATGGCTCCAGCGCGTCGATCACCTGCATCGCGCGCACCTTCGGCGCCCCGGTCACGGATCCGGGCGGGAACGCCGCCTGCAGCAGCTCGGCCGGCCCGGTGCCGGGCCGGAGCGTGGCGCTCACCTCGGCCACGCCGTGCAGCACGGTCTCGTGCGACTCGATCGCGCGGGCGAGGTCGACGCGCACCGACCCCGGAACGGCCACGCGGCCGAGGTCGTTGCGCATCAGGTCGACGATCATGTGGAGCTCCGCGGCGTCCTTCTCGCTCGCGGCGAGGGCGCCGGGCGCCTCGTGCGCCGGACGCGTGCCCTTCACCGGCCGCGTGACGGCGCGGCCCGTCGCGCGGTCGACCTCGACAAAGAGCTCCGGGCTCATGCTCGCCAGCGCATGCCCGGGCGCCTCGATCCACGCGCCGTACCGGGGGCGTGCGGCCCGGAACGCCGCGCGCATCACCGCGCGGCGTGCACCCTTCCAGCGCGCGGAGAACCGCTGCGCCACGTTCGCCTGGAAGATGTCGCCCGCATGGACGAGTTCCACGGCCTCGGCGACCATGCGCTCGAAGTCGGCGCGCGTGATGTCCGGCTCGAGGCCCGAGACGGCGGCGCCCGCCGCGGCGGGCTCGCCGCGCGCGATGCGCTCCGAGAGCATCGCCGCGAGCGGCATCGCGGCATCGGTCGCATGCCAGCGCCCGGTGGCGTGGTCGTGCTCGAGCCGCGCGTCGCAGCGCACGAGCGTGGCGAGCGGCCACCCGTCGTCGGGGCGGCGCGCGCGCGGGAGCGCGGTCGGCTCGAACGCGCCGCCGAGCTCGTAGGAGATCGCCGCGCACCACGTGCCCTCCTCGCCCGCGCGCCGGATCGCCGCGAGCGCCTCCGGCGCCTGGTGCAGTTCGAGCGTCTCGCCGGCGGCGGCGAGCATGCTCCATCGTCCCCATGCGGCGTCGGGGGCGCAGGTGACGAGCGCCGCGAGCGGCACGTCGTCCGGCCAGTGGGCGAGCGCCTCCTCCGGCGAGATGGTCCAGTCGAGCGGATGCATCCGGCGGAGCACGGATCGTAGGTGGCGCGGGTGCGCTACCATTCTTCCCCCCGCGTTTCGGCGCGGGCAAGGCTCCCAGGCAGGGTTCGCGGCGCCGCGTCGGCGCCCGCGCACCGCGCGCCGGGGCCTCCACCAGGACCCCTGATCCATGGGCAAGCACGACAAGACGAAGGGCGCGAAGTCATCCAAGGGCGGCAAGTCGAAGGGCGCGCCGGCACCGAAGCAGATGGTGTTCCGCTTCGGCCGCAAGACCGACGGCGACGGCACGCAGAAGTCGCTGCTGGGCGGCAAGGGCGCGAACCTCGCGGCCATGGCGCGCATGGGCCTGCCCGTGCCCCCCGGGTTCACCATCAGCACCGAGGTGTGCACCTGGTACTACGACAACGGCCGGCGCTTCCCCGACAGGCTCGCCAAGCAGGTGAAGGACGGCCTGCGCTCCATCGAGAAGGAGGTCGGCCGGAAGTTCGGCGACCGCCGCGACCCGCTGCTCGTCTCGGTGCGCTCCGGCGCCCGCGACTCGATGCCGGGCATGATGGACACCATCCTGAACCTGGGCCTGAACGACGTCACCGTCGAGGCCCTGAAGCGCGCCACGTCCAACGGGCGCTTCGCCTGGGACTGCTACCGCCGCTTCGTGCAGATGTACGGCGACGTGGTGATGGGCGTGCAGAAGAAGCACGAGCACGACCACGAGCCGTTCGAGGAGGTGATGGACGGCCTGAAGCGCGAGATGGGCGTCACCGAGGACACGCAGCTCACCGAGGAGCACCTGAAGGAGCTGGTGCGCCGCTTCAAGGACCTGGTGAAGCGCTGGACCGGCAAGCAGTTCCCGGATGACCCGATGACCCAGCTCCATGGCGCGATCGCCGCCGTGTTCGGCAGCTGGAACAACGACCGCGCCATCGTCTACCGCAACAAGTACAAGATCCCGCACGAGTGGGGCACCGCCGTGAACGTGCAGGCGATGGTGTACGGCAACATGGGCGACGACTGCGCCACCGGCGTCGCGTTCACGCGCGACCCGGCGAGCGGCGAGAACGTCTTCTACGGCGAGTACCTGGTGAACGCGCAGGGCGAGGACGTGGTCGCCGGCGTGCGCACGCCGCTGCCCGTCGCGCAGATGGCGAAGGACAAGGTGCTCGGGAAGAGCTTCGGCCAGCTGGAGAAGGTGCGCAAGACGCTTGAGAAGCGCTTCGGCGACGTACAGGACTTCGAGTTCACCATCGAGCGCCGCAAGCTGTGGATGCTGCAGACGCGAAACGGCAAGCGCACTGCGCTGGCCTACGTGCGCATCGCCCACGACATGGTGAAGGAGGGGCTCATGACCCCCGAGCACGCCATGAAGAGCGCCGACCCGGAGGCGATGAACCAGCTGCTGCAGCCGGTCTTCGACCGCGCCGGCTACGAGGTCGCGCGCAAGGCCGGCCGCATCCTGACCAAGGGCCTGCCCGCCGGGCCGGGCGCGGCGTGCGGCGAGATCGCTTTCAGCGCGTCGCGTGCCGAGCAGCTCGCCCGCCAGGGCAAGCACGTGGTGCTCGTGCGCATCGAGACGAGCCCCGAGGACCTGCGCGGCATGATCGCCGCCGACGGCATCCTCACCACCCGCGGCGGCGTCTCCAGCCACGCGGCGCTCGTCGCCCGGCAGATGGGCAAGGTGTGCGTGGCCGGCGCCGGCGAGATCGCCATCGACTACCACGCGGGCACCATGACCTGCGGCGGCCGCACGATGCGCGAGGGCGACTTCCTCTCGATCAACGGCACCACCGGCGAGGTGATCGAGGGCCAGCTGGGCACCGCCGACAGCGAGCTGAAGCAGGTGCTGGTGGCCGGGTCCCTGGAGCCGTCGGAGAGCCGCGTCTTCCAGGACTTCGACTTCGTGATGAAGCTCGCCGACCGGCACCGCCGGCTGGGCGTGCGCACCAATGCCGACACCCCGGAGCAGGTGCGCCAGGCCGTGGCGTTCGGCGCCGAGGGCATCGGCCTCTGCCGCACCGAGCACATGTTCTTCGAGGGCGACCGCATCGACGCGATGCGCGAGATGATCCTGTCGCGCGACACCGACGGCCGCAAGCGTGCGCTCGCCAAGCTGCTTCCCTACCAGCGCTCGGACTTCGAGGGCATCTTCCGCGCCCTGGAGGGCCGGCCGGCGTGCATCCGCCTGCTCGACCCGCCGCTCCACGAGTTCCTGCCCCACACCAAGGAGCAGCAGGCCGACCTGGGACACAAGCTGCGCATCCCCGCCGAGGAGATCGAGCGCCGCGTGCACGAGCTGCACGAGTTCAACCCGATGCTCGGCTTCCGGGGCTGCCGCCTCGGCGTGGTGTTCCCCGAGATCACCGAGATGCAGGTGCGCGCGATCTTCGAGGCCGCCGCGGCCGTCGAGGCCTCCGGCATCCGCACCAAGCCCGAGGTGATGGTGCCGCTCGTCGGCTTCCGGCGCGAGCTCGACCTGCAGGCCGAGCTGGTGCACCGCGTGGCCGCCGAGGTGATGGACGCCACGGGCCAGCGCTTCGAGTACCAGGTCGGCACCATGATCGAGCTGCCGCGCGCGGCGCTCGCCGCCGACCAGATTGCCGAGACCGCGCAGTTCTTCAGCTTCGGCACCAACGACCTGACGCAGACGGCCCTGGGCATGAGCCGCGACGACTCCGGCAGCTTCCTGCCGCGCTACCAGGAGATGGAGATCGCCAAGGACAACCCGTTCGCGTCGATCGACGTGGGCGGCGTGGGCCAGCTCGTCGACATGGCCTGCCAGCGCGGACGCGCCACGCGGCCCGACATCAAGCTCGGCATCTGCGGCGAGCACGGCGGCGACCCGTCGAGCATCAAGTTCTTCGAGAAGGTGGGCCTGGCCTACGTGAGCTGCTCTCCGTTCCGCGTGCCGGTGGCGCGCCTGGCCGCGGCGAAGGCCGCGGTCGAGATGGGCACGGTGCCGAAGGGCGGCCGCAAGGCGGCGAAGCCCGCGAAGGCGGCGAAGCCCGGCAAGAAGGCCAAGCCCGCCAAGGGCAAGAAGGCCAAGGGCGGCGCGCGGCGATGAGCCTCGCCCGCCTGCGGGCGGCGGTGCGTGGATCGGCGGCGCTCGCCCTGGGGCTTGCGTGCGCGGGCTGCGCGACGTGGTCGCCCGCGAAGGTGGCGACGCCGCTGGCCGAGCCGCTCACGTACCGCGCGCCGTTCGCGGCGTCGGCGCCGGCGATCGACGGCGACCTGGAGGCGGGGGCATGGGCCGCCGCGCCGTGGACGGAGGACTTCGTGGACA
>JBEITQ010000210.1:0-3574 GCA_040374835.1 Phycisphaeraceae bacterium
AGTCGGTGCGGCGGATCACCTCGTCCATCTCCGCGCGGATGCGCGCCACCTCGTCGAGCCCGATCCGGTGGATCTCGTCGGCGCCGAGCGCCGTGGTGGTGTGCACCCGAAGCGAGTGGTCGTACCACGCTCGCCCGTCCGGCAGGTCGGAGGCCGCGATCGAGTCGCGGCACGCCGGCAGGTAGGTCGAGCGCAGCCATGCGCCGAGGTCGGCGAGCTCCTCGAGCGACTGGCCGATCCAGCGGTCGGCATCCGCCCGCAGCTGCGCCTGCTCCCCCGCGGGCATCGCGTCGGGAAGCGTCGCGATCGCCACCCGCAGCGGCTCCAGCCGCCCGGCCACCACCGCGTCGAACTGCGCGGGCACGTCGACCATCGTGGCCCGCGGCGGCACGCGCCCCTCGGCGATGCCCACCTCCATGAGGGCGCGTACGTCGCGCACCATCTGCGGCACCGCGCTCAGCCGCTTCACGAAGTTCGAGAAGTCCTCGGGCGTGCGCAACGGGATGCGGTCGGCCATCTGCGGGATGTCCTGCTGCGGACCGCCGCGCCCGCCCACCGGCATGAGGAACGCGCGGAAGCGGTGTCCCGCCACCGATTCGTCGAGCTGCCGGACCAGGAGCTGCCAGCCGAGCCGGTCTTCGCCCGCAAGCTTCGCGGGGTCGATCGCGCGCAGGTCCTCCAGGACGATCTTCTCGTGGGCGTGGCGCGACTCGACGCCGCGCATCGAGCGGTCCGCGATCCGGTCCGGCGCCCCGGTCGGGCGTCCGGCGGCCAGCGCCTCCTCCGGCCACACGGTGTCGCGCCACGCCTCGTACTCGGCGACGACCTCCGCGAAGCGCGCGGCGGCGTCCCCGGGGACGGCGGCCTGCGGCGGCTCGGCGGATGCGAGGACGGCGGCGATCGCGGCGGCGAGGTGCATCGGCATCGCCCCACCATACGGGCGCGGGGCGGGCCGCGGCGACCGGGCGGGGGCTATGCTTGCCGCCCCGCCGCACGACATGAGCGCCGCGCTCCCCCCAGCCTCCGACACGGAACTCGGCTACGCGCCCCCGACGGTGCGCCAGTTCAGCGTGTTCCTCGACAACAAGGTCGGCAAGCTGCTCGAGCTGCTCCGCACCATCGACGAGTCCTCGTCGACCCGGCTTGCCGCGTTCTCGATCACCGACTCGAGCGACTTCGCCGTCGTGCGCATGATCTTCACGAACGCCGACGCCGCGCGCCACATCCTGCGCCGCAGCCAGTACACGTTCGCGGAGACCGACCTGGTCATCGTCGAGCTCGGCGACGGCCAGAGCCTGAGCACCACGTGCCTCTACCTGCTGGGGGCCGAGCTCAACGTGCGCTTCGCGTACCCGATCCTGCTGCGCGGCGAGCTCCCGGCGTTCGCGATCTGCTCAGACGACAACCACCTCGCGGGGCAGATCCTGCTGCGGAAGCGCTTCCGCCTGCTCGCCGAGGAAGACCTCGCCCCCTCCGAGTGACCACGCCATGGCACGACTCGTCCGCTTCACCGCCACCGCCCCCGTCAAGGTCGAGCCCACCGACAAGCCGGCGTTCATCTGCGCCTGCGGCCTGACCCGCAACTTCCCCTTCTGCGACGGCTCGCACAAGGCCGCGCGCTCGGAGGAGGCCGGCAAGCTCTACGTCTACGGCGACGACCGCCAGGCGAAGTCCTCCGGCGCGGACGACTTCACGGGCTGCAGCTGCGGCTGAGCGTGCGGCGCCGCGCGTGGTGCGCCGCGCGTCGCGGGCCTCACCCGCCCCGCGCGGGATAGGTCGCGCTCGTCTTCTCGGTCTCCCACACGGTCACGTGGTCGATCGGCATCCCCGCGTCGGCCAGCGGTCCGGCGAGCAGCCCGTGGCACACGCGGGCGATGTTCTCGACCGAGGGGTTGAGCGAGGCGAATTCCGGGCAATCGACGTTCAGGTGCCGGTGGTCGAACCGCGCGAGCACGCAGCGAGCGACGATCGCCTCGAGCACCTCGACGGGGCGGGCCGCCGCGCCTTTCCCGGCGCCCACGCGCACGCCCACGGCGATCCGGTAGTTGTGCCCGTGGCCGCTCGCGTGGTTGCACTTCCCGAAGACGCGGCGGTTCTCCTCGTCGCTCAGCGACGGGCAGTGCAGCCGGTGCGCGGCGCTGAACTCGAAACGTTCGACGAGGACGGCGTGGTCGGGCATGGTGGCGTTCCAGTCGTAGTGGATGAATGGCCCCGGGCTCCAGCGCAGGCGCACGAGCGCGGCACCGGGGGGGAGGTGCGCGCCGAGGCACGCCGCGAGCCGGCCCACGATCGCCGCGGGCGCCCGCGGTTCGGCCGCATGGAGCATCGAGGAAAGTTCCGGGATCGCATGCCGGCGCGCGATCGCGTCGACGTCCTGGATGCCGACGAGGTAGCCCGTGACCGGGTCGGGACGTCCGCGAAGCACGACATCGAGTTCGTGATGCGCCGTCCGCCCGTCAGACGGCGGGATGCCCGCGAGACCGTTTCCGGCACCTCTGGAAGGGTCGGCGCCCGATCCTTGCGGACCGTCGCCGGAGTCTAAGAGGATCCCGGCGCGGACGACGCGCGAGAGCTCAATCTCATCGTCAGGGAAACATGCGGATAAAGTCATCGTTGATGAGCAATCTTCGCAACCAATGGCCGTTGAGACCCTACACTAGTGCATCACGAGCCCCCGGAAGGGCTCGGCGTGAGCTTTGCTCCGCCGGGCCTTTTTCATTTCCGGAGCAAGGTGCTCGCGCCGGGACCTGGGGTTCCACCCGATCGCCTCGCAGCGCCGATGATCCGCGCATCGAAGGCATGCGCGCACGCACGCACCCTCCAATCCACGGGCCCGGGACGTTGGTCGCGTTCGCGCTGGCCGCATCGCTTGCCGCGTGCTCGGCGCCGGCGACGCCGCGGACGGCGGCGACCGAGCGGCCGCCGGCCGCCGCGCCTGCGCCGCCGCTGCCGGTCGGGTCGACCGTGTCGGTGGACCGCGACCGCCGCGAGGTCGTGGTCGATGCCGAGGTGGCGTGCAACCGCGGCTGGCTCGAGCAGGCGGCATGCCGCGCGGGCACCCGCGAGCACGAGTCGCTGCTTGCGATCCAGAACCCGCCGAGCACGCTGCATGCGTGCCTCTTGCTGGCGGGCGCGGTGCCCGGTGCGCCGGGCTCGTGGAAGCCGGGCGCGGACGGCGCGTCGGTGGTCCGTGTCCCGCCGACGGGGTCCCGCCTCGAGCTCTTCGTGCGCCTGCCCTCGGGCGACGTCCCGATCTCCGAGTGGATCCACGATCCCGCGGGTGGCCGCGCCTTCCCGTCGCAGCCCTGGGTGTTCGCCGGCTCGCGCATGCGCCCGAACACGCCGTCCATGGGGCCCGGAGAGCACTACGTCGCCGACCGCACCGGCAGCATCGTCGGCATCGTCACCTTCGGCGACGAGACCATCGCGTGCGACGAGGTGCGCTCCGACAAGGCCGACGTCGACGCGCCCCAGTGGCAGGCGCGCACCGAACGGATGCCCGAGCCCGGCACGCGGGTGAAGCTCGTGATCCGCGTCGCGGGCGCCGCACCCCCGGCCGCGAGGGCTCCGGCCC
>JBEITQ010000181.1:0-4310 GCA_040374835.1 Phycisphaeraceae bacterium
ACCGAGGCAGGCTGGAGAGGCGGGAAGTATAGCGAGACTCCTCGCGCGCCGTCAGGCCTTGGCCCCGTGGCAGGCCTTGTACTTCTTGCCGCTGCCGCAGGGGCAGGGCTCGTTCCGGCCGACCACCTTCATGGCCTTCTCGCTGAGCTCCTTCTTCGCGGGTGCGCCGCCCGAGCCGGCCAGTTCCGCCTGCTCGATCTGCGCCTGCTGGTCGGCGGTCGGCGCCGGGTCGGCCGGCAGCGCGGCCGGGGCCGCCGCCGGCCGCGGCGCGGCACGGACCTGGGGCTGGATGCGCCCCTTCAGCAGGATGTCGCTCGTGCGCTCGCGCACCTGCTCGAGCGTCTCGTTGAAGGTCTCGGCGGCGCCGCGCTTGAACTCGATGCGCGGGTCCTTTTGCGCGATGCCGCGGTAGCCGATCGCGTCCTTCAGCTGCTCGATGGCGTGCAGGTTGTTCTTCCACGCCTCGTCGTAGATCTGGAGCAGGACCCAGCGCTCGAACTGCTCGAGCTCGTGGCGCGCGAAGGACTTCAGGCGCTCGCGCACGAAGCCGTCCGGGTCGGCCGCGCAGCGCTCGCGCTCGAACTCGCCGAGGCTGAGCATGCACTCCCGCTCGAACCAGCCGGCGATCGACGCGGGGTCCCGGCCCGCGGCCAGGCATGCGTCGGCACGGCGCGAGAGCTCGGCGGCGTCGAGCTTGCGCGCGGAGTCCGACAGCAGCCCGGCGAGCTCCGCCGGCTGCTGCGAGGGCAGCGTCTCCGGCGTCCAGTCGAGGCCGTAGCGGGTGCGCGCGAACGTGCAGAAGTCGGCGAGCGCCGCCCGCGCGAGCTCGGCATGCTGCTCGGGCGACTGCCCCGCCTGCGCGAGGCGGGCCGAGGTCATCTCCATCCAGTAGTCGATGGCGTAGCGCACCTCGCGGTCCTGGTAGAGCTCCCGGGCCCGGGAGGCGAGCTTCGCGCCGGCCTCCTCGGGCGTCTTGCAGGCGCGCAGGTCGGCCGCCTCGAACGTCGCGCCGAACTTGTTGGTCGCCCACTTGGCCAGGTCGTCCGCGCCGTAGTTGCGCACCAGGAAGGCTTCCACCGGCGTGTTGTCGATGGTGCGGAACTTCGCGGCCGCCGCCTCCTCGATGAGGCGCTTCACCGGCTCCGGGTCGCCCGCGAGCACCAGCTCGCGGGGAAGCTCGGCGGCGAAGTTCGTGGACGCCCAGGCCTGCAGCTCGTCGACGTTCCATTCCGACGAATCGATCTCCGGGTCCATGTACTCGCCGACGGTGTTTCCGATCGTGACCGACGCCTCCTCAAGGGTCTCGACGTCGATCACGCGCTTCACCTTGTCGGCATCCTTGCCCACGAAGCGCTCGGGCTCGATGGAGACGTTGTAGCGCTCGCGCACCCATTCCGAGATCTCGCGTGCCGCGTAGTCGGGCCCGAGGTGGCGGTGTGCGGCGTCCATGGCCGACTCCTCGACGTAGCGGAGCGACGCCTCGCGGATGCCGCGGTGCTCGAGCACCGGCTGGCGCATCCCGTAGAAGGTGCGGCGCTGGTACTCCATGGGCTCGTCGTACTCGAGGATCGCCTTGCGGTACTGGAAGTTGCGCTCCTCGACCTTGCGCTGGGCCTTCTCGACGGCGCGGGTCAGCATGCCCGCCTCGATCTGGTCGCCTTCCTTCATTCCCAGGCGCGAGAGCAGGGCGAGCGTCGCCTTGCCGGCGAACATCTTCATCAGGTCGTCGTCGAGTCCCAGGAAGAACCGGCTGGAGCCGCGGTCGCCCTGGCGGCCGGCGCGGCCGCGCAGCTGGTTGTCGATGCGGCGGCTCTCGTGCCGCTCGGTGCCCACGATGTGCAGGCCCCCCATCGCCTCGACCGACTCGAAGAACCGCAGCCGGTGCAGGCCGAAGCTGCCGATCGAGTCGAGGGTCTCCTCGAGGTCCTCGCGGCCCGCCGTGGCCACCTTGGTGTCCTGCAGGCCGGGCACGTGCTCCATCGCCCACTGGCGCATGAGCGCCAGGCGTGCGTCGTCGGCGGTCATGGCCTCCGTCTCGGACGCGGGCAGCGGCCGTCCGTCGCGGCGCAGCTGCCGCTTCGCCATGTGCTTCCACATCGCCTCCAGGACGCGCTCCTCGCCCCAGGACGCGTCTGCCTCCTTTGGGCAGAGGTCGCGGCGCTTCCAGTGCTCCAGGAGCGTGGCCGGATCGCACTTGCCGAGCTTGATGTCGGTGCCGCGGCCGGCCATGTTGGTGGCGATCATCACCGCGCCCAGCTTGCCGGCACCCGCGACGATCTCGGCCTCGCGCTCGTGCTGCTTGGCGTTGAGCACCTCGTGGGGAATGCCGTACTTCTGCTTGAGCAGGCGGCTCAGGAACTCGCTCTTCTCGACGCTCGTGGTGCCGACCAGGACCGGGCGCCCCAGGTCATGCAGGCGCTTGATCTCCTCGACGATCGCCGGCCACTTGTCCTTCTGCGACAGCAGCACGATGTCGTTTCGGTCCACGCGCACCACGGGCTTGTTGGTGGGGATGCTGACCACGCCCAGGCGGTAGATCTCGTGGAACTCGGTGGCCTCGGTGTCGGCGGTGCCGGTCATGCCAGCCAGGCGCTTGTAGAGCTTGAAGTAGTTCTGGATGGTGATCGTGGCCATGGTCTGCGTCTCCTCCTTGATGGGGACGCCTTCCTTCGCCTCGACCGCCTGGTGCAGTCCGTCGGACCACTGCCTGCCGACCATCTTGCGGCCGGTGTTCTGGTCGACGATCACGACGCCGGGCTGCCCGTGCTCGTCCGCGGCGACGACGTAGTCGCGGTCGCGCACGTAGACCGTCCGCGCCCGCACCGCCTGCTCCAGCAGGTGCGGCATGTCGACGTTCTCGCCCACGTAGAAGCTGCCGATCTTCGCCTCCTTCTGGGCCTCGGTGATGCCGTCGCTCGTGAGCGTGGCGCGCTTCTTGTCGAGCTCGACCTCGTAGAACTGCGGGTGCTTGTCCCGCGCCTTCTCGAGCTGCTTCAGCTCGGACTGGGCGGCCTTGAGCTCCGCGCGCAGGCGCGGCACGGCGCCCTTGTCGCGGGTGTTGCGGACGTCGCCCTCGAGGCCCGCGCACCGGGCCTGGGCGGCCTTCACCTTCTCGTCGGCCTCGTTCCATGGCTCCTGCTTCTGCACCAGGCTCGCGGCAAGCCGGTCGGCCAGCTCGTAGCGGGGCTTGGTGGCGTGCGCCATGCCGCTGATGATCAGCGGCGTCCGCGCCTCGTCGATCAGGATGGAGTCCACCTCGTCGACGATCGCGAAGTCGTGCTTGCGCTGGACCTGGTCCTCCGGGCGCATCTTCATGTTGTCGCGGAGGTAGTCGAAGCCGAACTCGCTGGTGGTGCCGTAGACCACGTCGCAGCCATAGGCGGCGCGCTTCTCCTCGTGCGTCTGCATGTGGATCGGGTGGATGGCCCCGACCGTCAGCCCCAGCGCCCGGAAGAAGGGGAACGTCCAGTCGCGGTCGCGCTGCACGAGGTAGTCGTTCACGGTCACGACGTGCACCTGCAGCTTCTCGATGCACGCCAGGTAGCACGCCAGCGGGCCGACGATGGTCTTGCCCTCGCCGGTGCGCATCTCGGCGATCTGCCCCTCGCTCAGCACCACGCCGCCGATGATCTGCACGTCGAACGGCCGCGCCCGGAAGGGCGGGCGGCTCTCGGGGTACAGCTCGCGGACGGCCTCGTAGAGGGCGGGATCGAGCTCGACGAACATCCAGCTTGGGATCTCCCGCTCGCAGCCGCGGAACGCGCCCTCGGGCGGCGCAGCCGGGGTGGCCGCGATGCGCGCGACGGCATCGTCGTACAGCGCGCGGGCGGCGGCCGGCAGCCGCGACGGGTCGAAGCGCTGGTCCTCGGGGAGTTCCGGGTTGAAGATGTTGCGGATGCCGACGGCGCGGTCCATCGCCTCGCGGGCGACGGCGAAGATCTCTGGCCGCAGGTCGATCGACTTCTCGCCCTTGGTGATCCGGTCGCGGAACTCCGCGGTCTTGGCCATGAGCTGGGCGTCGGTGAGCCGGCGCACCTCGGGCTCGAGCCGGCTGACGAGCTCGACCTGCTTGAGGTAGCGCTTGACCATGCGCTGGTTCTGCGTGCCGAGGGTCTTGCGGACGACCCAGTCGAGGATGGGGATGCCCTTGAGGAGCTGGTTGCTTGACATTGGTGGAAGGACCGGCGGCGACGCCGGCGTCGGAAGTCGGTGCGGAAGGATGGACGGATGGCCCGCGGTTCGCGGGAGACGCGCCGCGCACGGGGCGCGGCGAGGGGCGCGGTCAGGCGCGCGCGGGCGGCGGCAGCGAG
>JBEITQ010000018.1:0-16430 GCA_040374835.1 Phycisphaeraceae bacterium
GCGCGCGTTCGCGGCCTTCCGCCGCCGCCACGCCGCGTGGCTCGACGGCTGGTGCCGCTTCGCGGCCGCCCGGCCGGGCGCCGTCCCCGACGCGGCGTTCGACGCGTGGCTGCAGTGGCCGTTCGAGCGGCAGTGGAGCCTGCTGCGCGCGCACTGCGCCTCGCGCGGCGTGCTCCTCCTCGGCGACGTGCCGATCTTCGTGTCGCTCGATTCCGCCGACGTCGCCGACGCCCCGGGGCTCTTCCGGCTCGACCGCTCGGGCCGGCCCGAGGTGGTGACCGGCGTGCCCCCGGACTGCTTCAGCCGCACCGGGCAGCTCTGGGGCCACCCGCACTACCGATGGGCCGCGCACCGGCGCACGGGCTACGCCTGGTGGGTGGCGCGCATCCGCGAGAACCTCGCGCGCTTCGACGCGCTGCGCATCGACCACTTCGTCGGGTTCGTGCATGCCTACGAGATCGCCGGCAACGCCCGCACCGCGATGAAGGGCACGTGGCGGCCCACCCCGGGCGCCGAGGTGCTCGAGGCGGTCGAGCGCGCGTGCGGCCGCCTGCCGCTCGTCGCGGAGGACCTCGGGGCGGTGACGCCGGAGGTGACGGCGCTGCGCGAGCGCTTCGGCCTGCCGGGCATGAAGCTCGTGCACAACGCCTTCTACGGTCCGTCGAGCGGCGACCTTCCCGCGCTGCACCCCGTCGACTGCGTGGCCTACCCCGGCACGCACGACAACGACACGACGCTCGGCTGGTGGCGCACGCTTCCCCCCGACGCGCGCGCGCGCTATGCCTCGTACGTCGGCGCGCGCGACGTGGCCGACGCGGCGCGCGGGCTGCCCGGATCGATGGTGCGCATCGTGCTGCACAGTCCTGCGCGCACGGCGATCGTCGCGATGCAGGACCACCTCGGGCTCGGGCCCGAGGCGCGCATGAACGTGCCCGGGAAGGCGAGCGGCCAGTGGCGCTGGCGGATGGCGCCGGAGGCGCTGCGCTCGCTCGATGCCGCTAGGATGCGTCGCTCGGTCGAGGCCGCCGCGCGCCTCTGACCGCTTCCGTCCCGTCCGGCCAACGACCCATGTCCCCACACCGCCCGTCGCCGCGCATCTCGGACCCCTTCGGCACCCTGGAATCGCTGGAGACGCTGGCGACCGACTGCTGGTTCAGCTGGAACGAGATCGCCACGCGGCCCTTCGCCGCCATCAGCCCGGTGCTGTGGGAATCGACCAAGCACTCCCCGGCCGGCGTGCTGCGCGCCGTCGACCCGGCGGTGCTGGAGACCAAGGTCGCCGACGAGCGCTTCCGGCGCCTGGTGCAGGACGCCCTCGACGCGCGCCGCGCCTACCACGAGACCGCCTCCTGGTACGAGGAGACGCAGGCCGCCGACACCCACGGCCTGAAGATCGCCTACTTCTCCAGCGAATTCGCCATCCACGAGAGCATGCAGCAGTACGCCGGCGGCCTCGGCGTGCTCGCGGGCGACCACCTCAAGAGCGCCTCCGACCTGGGCATCCCGCTCGTCGGCATCGGCCTGCTCTACCGCCAGGGCTACTACCTGCAGGAGCTGCGCGCCGACGGCTCGACCGCCGTCCTCCACCCCTCCTACGACTTCTCGGCGTGGCCGCTCGTCGACACCCGTGCCCGGGTCGACTGCCCGATCGGCGGCAACATCGTCCGCGCGAAGGTGTGGAAGCTGCAGGTCGGGCGCGTGCCGCTCTACCTGCTCGACTCCGACCTCCCCGAGAACCGCAAGAAGGACCGCGCGCTCACGCGCGCCCTGTACCAGGGCGACGCCGAGCTGCGCATGCGCCAGCAGGTGCTGCTCGGCGTGGGCGGGGTGCTGGCGCTCTCCAAGCTCAAGGAGCGGGCGACCGTCTTCCACCTGAACGAGGGCCACGCGGCGTTCGCCGGCCTCAAGCGGCTCTCGATGCTGGTGGCGCGCGGGATGTCGCTCGACGCCGCCGTCCAGCACGTGCGCCGCACCACGGTCTTCACCACGCACACCCCGGTGCCCGCGGGCCACGACCGCTACGACGTCGACATGTGCTGGAAGGCGCTGCGCCGGCCGCTGCGGACCGCGGGCTTCACGCACGAGTCCTTCGCCGAGTTCGGCCGCGAGCACCCCGGCGACGGCCCGATCTGCATGACGGTGCTCGCCCTGCGCATGGCCGAGCGCGTCAACGGCGTGTCCCGCCTGCACGGCCGGGTCAGCCGCGAGATGTGGCAGGAGATCTTCGCCCGCGCCGCCGACGACGTGCCGATCGGCAGCATCACCAACGGCGTCCACGTCCCCACGTGGATCGCCCCCGAGGCCCGCGCCTTCTGGCGCCGCTCCGTCGGGATCGACCTCGGCCGCGCCGCTCCCGACGCCGACCCGTGGCCGGCGGCCAAGGGCGTGTCGCACGCGGAGTTCTGGGCGATGCGCAAGGCGCTGCGCCACCGGCTGGTGGAGTTCGTGCGCGGCAGGCTGCGCCGCCAGGCGATGGCCCGCGGCGAGGGTCCGCTCGACCTGATGTGCGCCGGCGAGGCGTTCCGCGACGACGTCCTCACGATCGGCTTCGCGCGCCGCTTCGCGACCTACAAGCGGGCGCCGCTCATCTTCCACGACGTCGAGCGCGTCCTGCGGATCCTCACCTCGCCCGAGCGCCCGGTGCAGATCGTCTTCGCCGGCAAGGCGCACCCGAAGGACATGGGCGGCCAGGAGTTCGCGCAGATGATCTGGCGCTTCGCGCACGACGCCGGGTTCCTCGGGCGCGTGGCGCTCATCGAGGAGTACGACATGGAGGTCGGGCGCATGCTCACCTCGGGCGCGGACGTGTGGCTCAACAACCCGCTGCGCCCCTACGAGGCGAGCGGCACGAGCGGCATGAAGCCGCCGCTCCACGGCGGCATCAACCTGAGCATCCTGGACGGCTGGTGGCCCGAGAGCTACGACGGCACCAACGGGTGGGCGATCGGCGACGGCAGCGAGGGCCCCGACAACGACGCGCAGAACCGCAAGGACGCCGACAGCCTGTACGAGCTCCTGGAGACCCAGGTCGTGCCGGAGTTCTACGAGCACGGCCCTGCGGGCCTGCCGCACCGCTGGATCGAGCGGGCCATCCGCTCGGTCGTCACGGTGCCGGGCACGTTCAACACCGACCGCATGGTGGGCGAGTACTACGGCTCGGCCTACCGCCCCGCGTTCGAGGCCGGCCGGGCCTGAGCCTTCCTCCGCCCGGCCCGCCGCGCGCGGCGGGCGCCGCCGTCACTCCGCCGGGCCCCAGGCCCCGAGGAGCGGGCCCAGGTCGTCGCCGTTCACGGAGCCGTCGTCGTTGAAGTCGGCGGTGCCGGGGAGGCCCCACTGCGAGAGCAGGATCCCCAGGTCGTTGCCGTCCACGGACCAGTCGGCGTTCAGGTCATACGGGCTCGGGTCGCCCTGGCTGAGCACCACGGCGGTGTAGGGGCCCACGCTCAGGTTGCCGCTGAAGGGCATCCCGTCGTAGGGCCAGGGGTCGGCGACGACGTCGTTGGAGGCGAAGTTGCCGTAGTCGGCGGAGTAGCCGTTCCAGTCGCTGTTGAAGCGGACGCGCCAGGTGCCGGCGCGCGGCAGCCCGATCCGGTAGTTCGGGAAGGACTGCGCGCTGAAGTTCGCCAGCACGACCACGTCGTCCCCGGGACCGCCCTGGGCCCAGCGGCGGAAGGCGATGACCTTCGACCCGGTGTTCACGTGGTGCACCACGTGGTTGTGGCCGGTGAGGCCCCGGGTGTTGCCGCCGAGGTTGCGGCGCATCGCGATCAGGTCCTTGTACAGCCGCACGATGCCGGCGTAGGTCTGCGTGCGCGACCACTCGAGCGGGTCGGTGTCGCTGAACCAGCGGTCCTCCAGGAACTCCTGGCCCTGGAAGAGCATCGGGATGCCCGGCGAGGTCATCACCAGCGCGGCGCCCAGCGTCGAGCGCTTGCGGCTCGCCCAGCTTCCGGCATTGCCCGGCCAGATCGTCTCGGGCACGCGCGACCGTCCGTTGGCCACCTCGTCGTGGCTCTCGGTGTAGATGATGCGCTGCTGCATCGAGCCGTTGTAGCGCTTGTTGATCGCGTCGCGCACGGCGAACATGTCGCGAGACGGGTCGCTCGATGCCTCGATCGCCGTGCGCACCGGGAACGCGAACGAGCCGTCCCACTGCGTGTCGAAGCCGGCCCCGCCGGCGCCCGTCGTGCGCGTCATCCACTCGTTGTCGCCGAGGTCCTCGGCGATCATCAGCTTGCCGGGGGAGGCGGCGTCGGCGGAGTTGTTGCACCACTGCATCAGGCTCCACCCGTCCGGGAGCTCCGGCCCGTCGAAGCCCACCAGGCGGATGAACTTCGTGGCGTCGAAGCGCAGCCCGTCCATGCGGAACTCGTCGAGCCACATCATGGCGTTGTCGCGGATGTAGCTGCGCACCTCGCCGCGGCCGTAGTCCGGGCGCGTGTCCCCCCAGGGCGTGTTGGCGCGCGTGTCGGGGTAGAAGAAGATGCCTCCGCGGCCGGGGACCGACCAGCCGTCGAAGGCCCACATGTCCATGTCGTTCGGGCCCCAGTGGTTGTAGACCACGTCCCCCAGCACCGCGATCCCGCGCGCGTGCGCCGCGTCGATGAAGGCCTTGAGCGCGTCCGGCCCGCCGTAGGCGCTCTCCACCGAGTACGGGTACGAGGGGTTGTAGCCCCAGCTCAGGTTCCCGGGGAACTCGTTCGCCGGCATCAGCGCGATGGCGTTGATCCCGAGGTCGCGCACGTGGTCGAGCCGCTGCGCCGCGTGGGCGAAGGTGCCGGGAGGCTGGTTGCCCGGCAGCACGTTGAAGGTGCCCGGGTGCATCTCGTAGAGCACCACCTCGTTCCAGGGGGCGATCGAGAACGGCCCGGTCTGCCACTGGTAGGCGGTGGGCGAGTAGACGATCGAGTTGCCGACCGAGTTCACCAGTCGGCGCGCGCGCGGATCGTTCTTCCACAGCGTCTGCGTGCCGTTGCGGACGACGTACTTGTACTGCGCGCCCACCGGCACGCCGTTGATGTCGCGCGACCACCAGCCGCCGCCCTCGGCCACGAGCGGGTGCGTGGTGGTGTTCCATCCGTTGAAGGAGCCGGCCACGTTGACGCTCGAGGCATTGGGGGCCCAGGTCCGGAACGTGACCCCGGACGCGGTGCCGGAGTAGGGCACCGCCCCGACGCCGGGGCGGGTCGAGGCCTGCCCGAACGCCACGCCTGCGAGGGCGATGGCCGTCAGGGCCGCGGCGGACATGGTCACCGAGACGCGGGTCATGGATGCGGGCTCCGTCGGTACGCCCAAGGCTAGCCCCGGTTCTCGACCCCGGGAAGCGGATTCCCGGAACGGTCGGCCGGAATCGCGCCCGGTTCGGCCTGCGCCGCATGGCCTGCCCGGCACGCCATCCCCGGGGACCGTTCTCGGCCCCTGTGCCTCAGTGCCCGAACAGGTCGGCCGGCGCGAACATGCCCTTGTCCTCGAAATAGGCAAGGGCCTCCTCCACCGAGCGGAAGATCCGGGTGGCGGTCTCGGTGATGAAGGGGCTCGGGTTCTTGCGCGGCTTCCACACCACGTAGACCTCCTTCGTGTGCTCGAAGGCGTGGTGCAGCTCGCGCTCGACGCCGCTCGAGAGCCCGGGCTGGCCGTTCGGCAGCTCCGGCACCAGGCTCACGATCATGTCGCTCTGGTCGATGAGCTTGAAGTCCCGCATGTAGATCTGGCCGTCGATGTCGCCGGCGATGTCGAGGATCTCGCGCACCGGCACGCGCATCGGCGGGCCGCCGACGCGCCCGCCGAAGCTGTGCGCCTCGACCTCGACGAAGTCCTTGCCCTGGCGCGCGGCCTCGATGCCCCGGTCGAGGAGCAGCTTCTCGTCCACGTCGCCGGGATCGAACGTCACGAAGTGGCGCGCCAGCGCGGCGCGGAAGCCGTCGATCTCGGCCAGGACGTCCGGCATGTCCACCACGTGGCTCATCGGGAAGCTCGGGTAGACCTTCCGCATCTCCGGCCGGGTCACCAGCCGCAGGGCGGTCTCCACCGTGTCCTTCTGGCGCCCGCGGCTCAGGATGTAGAAGTTCTGCCCGCAGCCGAGGGCCTGCGCCATCAGCTCGGTGGCCAGGATCTCCTCCTCGCGCCACACCATGCAGTCCTTGAGCGTGGCGTCGATCTCGTGCTCCTGGTGGAGCCGGTGGTGCACCACCTCGATGTTGTCCACCAGGCAGATGAACATCTCCGGCTTCAGCATCTGCAGCTGGTCGAAGTCGAAGGCGCTGAACAGCCCGTGGCGCCAGCGGAACGTGGCATGGGTGTTCACGATCACGTTGGGGTGCGCGGCCGTCGGCGAGGTGGCCGCGATCACGTCCTTCAGCACCGCGCGGCGCAGGTTCGCCAGGCGCGACCACGGCAGGTCGAGGATCCGTCCCGGGCGCACGTCCGGCGCCTCGCGGTACATCAGGTCGCCGACGTTGAAGAGCTCGACCTTCCCGTGGGCGCGCTCGGCCGCGTCGACCACCGCGTTGAGGTAGGGCTTCTTGTCGACGCCGATCTGGCCGGTGACGATGGCTCGCATGGGAAGCGGATGCTATGGCCGCGTCCGGGCCAGCAGCACCACCACGTGCGCCTCGACGGCGCGTCCCTCGCCGACGGCATCGACGCGCTCGTGCGTCTTCCCCTTCAGGTTGAGGTCGGCCGCCGGCACCCCCAAGATGTGGGACAGGTTTGCCACCACCTCGGCCTTGCGGCCGCCCATCTTCGGGCGCTCGCAGATCACCGTCATGTCCGCGTTGCCGACCGTCCATCCCGCGGCACGCACGCGGCGCACCGCCTCCTCCAGGAAGGCGCGGCTGTCCCGGCCCTCGTTCTCCGGGGCATTGTCGGGGAAGAGCTGGCCGATGTCGGGGGCGCCGATCGCCCCGAGCAGCGCGTCCGTGAGCGCGTGCATCAGCACGTCGCCGTCGGAGTGCGCCACCGGTCCCCGGTCATGCTCGAACGTCACCCCGCCGATCACGAAGGCACGCCCTCGCCCCGCGGGCGGGTGCTCCTCGAGCCGGTGGAGGTCGTAGCCGTGGCCGACGCGGAAGTCGACGGGCATCTCAGGAGTCGGGGGCGGGCCGGTCGGCGCGCGGCGCGCGCGGCTGCGCCACCGGCTGCGCGGCGTCGCTTCCCACCTGCATGCGGTACGACTCGTCGGGCTTCGGCTGCTCGGGCGCCGGGCGGTAGGACACCTCGATCTTGCGGCACGAGGCGGGAGGGCAGCTCAGCACGTTCTCGAGCTTGCCGGTCTGCGTGCCGCGGTCCCACAGGCTGTAGGCCATGCGGGCGGGACGCTCGGTCGGGTGGTCGCCGCCGTCCTCCTCGAAGTTGAAGGTCAGCTGCTTGCCCGGCGGGATCTCCATGATGAAGAACGGCGTCCCGTTGGGGTGCTGCGCGCTTCGCTCGCACGAGTTGAGCACGGTGATGGTCGTCGGCAGCAGCGGCGTGGACTCGTACGTGAAGCCGCCGCCCGTCATCGGCATGTAGCCGCCGGAGGTGTTGTAGCAGCCTGCGAAGGGCACGCTGGAGGCGATCAGGGCCGTGGCCGCGAACCGGTGCAGCGCACGACGGAGGGCAGGGGCGTCGAGGTCCATGTGGCGGGGGATCCTACAGCGTCCGAACGAGGGCGGCGAAGGCCTCGCCGCGCCGCTCGTAGTTGGCGAACTGGTCGTGGCTGGCGCATGCCGGCGAGAGGAGCAGCACGTCGCCCTCGCGCGCCCGTCCCGCGGCCGCGCGCACCGCCGCCTCGAGCGTGTCGCAGCGGAATGCGCCGGGGCCGTCGACGAGGGCCGGCGCCGTGGCGCCGATCGCGTACAGCCCGGCCAGCCGCGGCGCGAGGTCACGCACCGCCGAGAGGTCGACCTTCTTGTCGAAGCCGCCGGCGATCAGGTGGATCCGGCCGGCATCGGGGAACGCCCCGACCGCGAGCAGCGTGGCGTCGGGCGTGGTGCTCTTCGAGTCGTTGTAGCAGCGCACGCCGCGGTGGGTGCCCACGTACTGCAGCCGGTGCGGCAGGGCGCGGAAGCGCGAGAGCCTTGCGACGAGCGCGGCGCGGTCCGGCGTGCCGCCCGCGCGCCGGCTCGCCGCCTCCGCCGCGAGCACCGCGAGGCGGGCGTTCCGCCGCTGGTGCTCGCCGGGCACCTCGGGCAGGTCGATCGCCGCCAGCAGCGCGTCGAGCTCGGCATCGCCGGGCCGCGCGCCGCCCTCCCACCACGCGCCGCCGCAGGCCTGCGCCATCTCGGCGGCTGCCCCGGGCTGCTCGCGGCCGTACAGGGTCACGAAGGCGTCGCCCGGCCGCTGCGCCGCGCGGATCGCCGCCTTGCTCGACCCGTAGTGGCCGAGCGTGCCGTGCCAGTCGACGTGGTTGGGCGCCAGGTTGGTGAGCACCGCGACCGCGGGAGACCAGGGCGCGAGCCCCGCGAGCGCCGCGCCCTCCCCGAGCCACCAGAGCATGGCGCTCGAGAGCTCGAGCACCGCGAAGCGCGCATCCGCGCGCGCCGAGCCGAGCAGCGAACCGCCGATGTTGCCGCCGAGCGCGGCCGTTCCCGCCGGCTCGTCGAGGATCGCGGCGATCATGCCGGAGGTGCTGCTCTTGCCGGCACTGCCCGTGATGCCGACGGTCCGGTCGCGGTCGAGGGCGTCCACCGAGAGCCGGATCTCGGTCGTCACCGGCGTGCCCGCCTCGCGGGCGGCCACGATGAACGGGTCGGCCCAGGGCGTCGGCACCGCGGGGTTGGCGATCACCAGGTCGGCCTGCGCGAAATCGCGCTCCTCGTGCCCGCCGAGCCGCAGCTCCACCGCGCCCGCGGCCACCTCCTCGCGCAGCGACGCGAGCGGCGCGGCGAGCGCCGCCTCGTCGGCCCGGTCGGTGAGGAGCACGCGCGCCCCCCGGCCGGCGAGCCACTTGGTGACCCCGAGCCCGCCGCCGAAGCGTCCCAGGCCCATCACCGTGACGCGCGCACCGGCGAGCGTGTCCGGCAGGCGCCTCATCGCGTCGGCGTGATCGACGGCGACGCCGGCAGCGGCGCCAGCAGCCCCATCAGGTCGTCCGCGTAGCTCGTGAGCGTGCGCCGGTCGGTGATCGGCCCGTAGGCGTCGCCGCGGATGAACTGGCGGACGATGCGGTCGTCCTCGGACATCATCGCCGCCTCCTCGCGGGTGGCGGTGCGGATCCGCTCGTAGTCCTGGCGCGGGGCGATCTTGAGGCACCGGCCCTTGTCGAGCATCACCATGCGGTCGGCGATGGTGAAGGCGCTGTCCATCTCGTGGGTCACCACCACGCTGGTGACGCCGAGCTTCTTCGTCAGCGTCAGGATCAGCTGGTCGATCTCGGCGCTGGTCACGGGGTCGAGGCCCGCGCTCGGCTCGTCGTAGAAGATGATCTCGGGGTCGAGGGCCAGCGCCCGTGCCAGGCCCGCGCGCTTCTTCATGCCGCCGGAGATCTGCGCCGGGAACTTGTCCGCGTGCTCGCGCAGCCCGACGGCCTCGAGCTTCATCTTCACCTGCAGCTGGATCAGGTCGTCGGGCAGGTCGGTCAGCTCGCGCATCGGCAGCGCCACGTTGTCGGCGATCGACATCGACTGGTAGAGCGCGCCGCTCTGGAACAGGATGCCGAAGCGCCGGCGCACGCCGTCGAGGTCCTGCTCGGAGGAGCGCCCGATGTCCTGGCCGAAGAGGCGGATCGCGCCCTGCGTCGGCTGCAGCGAGCCGATCATCAGCCGCAGGAGCGTGCTCTTGCCGCAGCCCGAGCCGCCCATCACGACGAGCGTCTCGCCCCGGCGGACCCTCAGGTCGAGCCCCGCGAGCACGGTCTGCTTCCCGAAGCGCATCACGAGGTCGTCGACCTCGATCACGGCATCACTGTCCTGGCTTGGCTGCATCCTGCTTGGCTCTCTCGTCGGCGGGTTCTTCGTCCGGCCACACGATACGCGCTCCGTCGCCGGGCATGAACGCGAAGCGCCGCACGCGGATGGAGTCGATGGCCTCCGACGTGGCCGGCCGCTCGAACGTCACGGCAAGCGGCACCGCCACCGCCGTGCCGTCGGCGCGGCGGAACGATGCTTCGTAGGTGGCGCGCATCTCGCGTTCCCCGACGGGTGCGGCGGATCCCGGCGCGGACGCGGCCATCCGCACCGTCTCGAACTCGCCGAAGCGGCCGCGCAGCTCGGCGACCCACGCCGCGATGCGCGCCTCGGTCGCCTCGTTGCCGGGCGGCGTCATCGCGCCGCGGAGCCCCTCCGCATCGCCCGCCCACGCCGCGCGCAGCGCCTGCTCGGGACGGGCGGCCAGCGTGTTGAACGCCCGCGCGATGGACCATGCGCCCGCCACCTGCAGTCCGGTGGCCGCGATGCCGACCGCGATGCCCGCCCATGCGAGCGCCTGCCCGCGCAGGTTCGGCCGCCGCCGCAGGCCGATGAGCGCGGCCACGCCGAGCAGCGGCGCCAGCGCGCTCGCCAGCGGCAGCACGCTCGTCACGATCGAGGCGATCGCAAGCGGGCTCCAGCGGGTCGGCGGGGGGGGCGCATCCGGCGGCATGGTCATGGCAAGGTCCCTTCCTCGTCGTTCGGTGCCGCGGTGCCGTCGCCCTGCGCCGGCAGCGACAGCCGGCGACCGCCCACCTCGACCTCGAGGGAGCGGATCGACAGTTCCGGCGGGAACGTGGCCGGCTGCACCGCGAAGCGGGCGACGCCGAACGCGGTCGCCCGCTCGCCCACGGCGTTGAAGGCAGTGGTCACCACGGGGGCCGACACGCCGGCCGCCTCCCGCCGGGTGATCGAGACGGACTTCAGCGCACCGACCGCCTCGGCGAAGGAGGCGCGGAACGCGCGCACGTCGGCGTCGGTGCATCCGGCCGAGGCGTCCCACGCCGGGGGCGTGCCGGTCCCGAGCACCCCGTTGATCGAGGCGTTCGCCTGCTCGTCCATCGACGCGGCCACCTCGTTCTGCAGGCGCCCGAGCAGCCATCCCTCGGCCAGCAGGATCACCGTCGCGATCGCCATGCCGGCGATGGCCAGCCCCGTGCCCCGGCGCCGGCCCTCGCTGCGGGCGATGCGCTGGAGCGCCACGCCGCCCGCGACCACGGCGGCGAGGCCGGTCAGCGGGCACCATCCGAGCACCAGCGCCCCGAGGAACGAGGCGAGCGCCCAGGGTTCCATCGTCGGAGTGCGGGGGCCGGCCTGCGGACTGGTCATCGGGCCGCGCAAGGTAACCCAAACGAAAAGGCCGCCCGGCAGGGTGCCGGGCGGCCTTTTGTTTCGCGGAAGGGTGGCGGCCCCAGCCGGATCAGAACGTCCAGTATCCGAGGAACTGGCCGAGGTCGATGCCGTCGGTGAAGCCGTCGCCGTTCAGATCGGTGTTGCCGCCTTCGGTACCCCACCTCGACAGGAAGTAGCCGAGGTCGTCGCCGTTGATCTGCTGGTCGCAGTTGAAGTCGCCGGGCGGGCAGGGCGGCTGCGAGTTGCCGTCCGGTCCCTTGACCGCGACCGCGAGCTCGACCTCGGTCACGCCCGCGGGCGGCGCCTTCCACAGGCCGATCGCCGCGGTGCGGTTCACCGGCGCCGCGTTCGCGTCGAAGCGGAAGTTGTAGGTGGTCGACCAGCGCAGCGCGTTGGCGTTGGGGTTCGTGTTGGGCTCGCAGGTCCAGGTGATGAACCCGTTCTCCACGCGCGCGGTCCACGGAGCGTTCGTGTACGGCTCGCCGTTCATGTACATCGGGGCCTTGAAGCCGATGTTGGTGACCGTCACGCCGGCGGGGATCGGCACCTTGAAGGAGCCGCCCGCTCGGTCGGAGTTCAGGTTGTGGATCGCGTACTCGTAGTGCCAGGTGCCGTCGGTGTTCTGCCAGGTGCGGTACCCGACGTTGAAGCGGCCGTCGCGCGTGGCGTCGACGGGGACGATCACCACGTCGGAGTGGATCGCCTGCCAGCCGTAGATGGCCGGCATCATTCGGGCAGTGGTCCCCGAGAGCGTCAGCGAATAGCCCTGCGTCGCGCTCCAGGTCGTGCCGACGTTGACGCGACGGTACGACGCGTTGTTCGTGGCATTGTTCGACTCGGAATCCTGGATGTGGACGTACTGGCCTTCCACGAAGTAGGCCGCGCCGGCGTTCAGGGCCGGGTCCAGGTCGTTGCGGTCCACGGCGAGGCGCTCGCGGATCGACGCCGGCATGCCCGACGGCGCCGTCGGGTCGGTGTAGGTGCCGGAGAACGAGCCGGTCGACGGGTTGATCGGTCCGCGGCTCTTCAGGTCGTTCTGCGCGCCGTTGAGGCTCGCCGTGTAGGGGTCGGAGCAGCCGATGCCGAGCACCGTGGGGCACCCGCTGCCGGCCGGGGTGCAGGTGCCGCAGATGGTCTGCTGCAGCGCGCAGAAGCCGTGCTTGCACCAGCTCATGCCGATCTGCTCGATCGCGCCGTTCTTGACGCGGTACATGTTCTGCGGGATCGTCGGGTGCAGGTTGCTCGGGTTCGGCTGCCACTGCAGCTGCTGGTTGCCGATGTTGCAGCTGGTGGTGCCAACGGCGTAGGCCGCGAAGGTCTTGCCGAGGTAGGTGCCCGGCGCGTAGCGCGCGATGTCCGCGATGTCGCCGACGATCACGTCGGGACCATTGCTCGGGAGCCCGCCGTCGCTGCCGCCCGGCAGCGCGGTGGCGGAGAACTGACCGATTCCGAGTGCCAGGCCCGTGGCCGTGAGGCTGCCGGCGAGAACGCGCGTCTTCATGGTGGGGAGAGACCCTTCAGGCAAGGAGCGATTGCGGCCGATCCAGAGACGGCCGCCACGGGCGACGCGCGCAGCACGGCCGCGGTCGCTCCTCTATGTATAGGGGCTCCTGCCGAAATTGGTTCTTCCCAATCGCTCGGGAAGTCCGAGATTTCGCCCGTCCGCACCGGGTCGGGGGTTCGGATTCTCGGAACTTCGTTCCGCGTTCAGGTCCGTCGTCGCCGGGCGGACACCCCCGCGGCGGCCGCCAGCAGCGCCATGGCGCCTGGGGCGGGATCACCTGGAACGTGAAGGCCGAGTTGGCCTGCATGGTGGTTCCGTCGGGCCGCCGGACGGTGGCGCCCATGTTCCAGATCACCATGCTCGGCAGCGGATCCGAGATGTAGAAGTGGGCCACCAGCATGCCGAACCCGCCGGCCGCCGACTCCGCGGTCGAACTGGCCACCCGGTTGAGGCCGGCGAGCGCCCGCGCGGGGCTGGCGGTCCCGATCAGGTACCACCCGGCGGCAAGGGGGATGTTGTTGGCGTTGCCGGAACCTGCGGTGGAGAAGGTGTTCGTGTCGCCGACGACCCAGCCGGGGTCTCCGACCGTCGCGCCGTTTCCGAGCCAGGCGCCGGTCGTCGTGCTGTAGCCGCCGCCGACGGTCAGGAAGCTGTCGTAGCTGTTCCAGCCCTGGTTGCTGCCCGGCCGCCATGTGGCGAGGTCGGGGTTCGTCGACTGCCGGAATCCGCCCGACGCGGTGGTCGCGACGTAGCCGACGTAGATGTTTGACGGGGCGATCGGGGAACCCCCGTACACGTTCAGGAGCGAGTCGCCCTGGCCCGTGACCGCGAACACGTCGACGAAGTAGCCACCCTCGGCGGCCATCCGGACGGAGGCGGTCCACCCGACCATGTCGGCCTGGGCAGCGGAGGCGAGCGCAACAACGGCCGAAGCCGACGCCGTAGCAAGACGGAACTGCATGTCTGAACCCTTTCCTTCCCTTGGGCCCGCGCGGGGCCGCATGTCTCTCTTCAGGCGCCGGCCGAACGGTCCGGACGCCGTTCCTTTCCTTTCCGAGCAGTCCGGCCCCGAAGGGCGGGGCCGGACTGCCCGCCACCGGCGCGCTGCGGCTCGTGAGCCGCGGGCCAGTGCTCCCTCTCTCTCAAGCTCTTGAAGCCTCTCGCGGCGTGCGCCGCGGCGGGGCCCCACCCGGGGTCGGGAAGGCCTCGTTCCGAAGCCTTCCCGACCGGTCGGGCAGTGGTGACATCAGACTCAGGCGCGGCGGCGGCGGGCCGCCAGTCCGGCCAGCCCGAGGATCGCCAGGGCGCCGGGGGCCGGCACCTCGCCGATCACGAACTGGAACGACTGGTTGCTGGTCGAGCCGTCGAGGCGGCGGACCGTCGCGCTCATCTTCCACTCGATGGTCTTGCCGGGGGCCCGTCCGCCGACGAGCGAGAGCTCGGAGACGTAGAGCTGGGCGACCATCATGCCGGCGTTGCCCGCAGCGGCGGCGGCGCTCGAGCTGTAGGCGCGGTTGGTCAGGACCGACAGGTTGCGCGCCACGCTCGTGGAGCCCGCGATGAACCAGCCGCCCGTGGCGGGCACGTTGTTGGTGTAGCGGTTGGTGAAGCCGGACGTGTTCGACTGCGTGTTGAACCCGCTGACCGTCACGTTCTCGCCGATGTCGGTGTCGAAGTAGGTGACGTTCCACGGCGGGTCGCCCTGGGTGGCGCTGTTGGCCGTGAAATTGCCGGACGTGGTGCTGTACCCGCCGCCGACGGTAAGGAAGCTGTCGAGCGTGGTCCAGCTCTGGCTGCCCGAGGGAGCGAAGACGCCCTGGGCGCCGGCGCCCTGCAGGAAGCCGCCGGAGGAGTTGGTGCGGACGTAGCCGGCGGTCGGCAGGCCAGCGCTGCCGCCTGCGACGTTCAGGAGGACGTCGGTCGAGTTGTCGACCACGGCAAACACGTTGACCAGGTAGCCGCCGGAGACGCTGCGGACGTTCGACGTCCATCCGATGAAGTCTGCGCTTGCGGCCGTGGCCAAGGACGCGGCGCCAAGGGCCGCAATAAACACCGTCTTCATGATGTCACCTTTTCCCACCCGAGGTGGGGATATGAGGGTTGTTGCCTCGGGGTGCTCCCAGGAACGAACGGGTCCGGGTTAGGGGTCCGGGACCCGTAGGAGCAACCGTCAGCGATCTCAAACTGCCCCGGATCCGGCAGGGGTCAAGGACGGCATTCGGGCATTTCCTTCAAGATGCCGATTAGACCGATTCAAGGCAGTTATTATTAAACACTTTGACGCAAATTGTGGCTCCCATTGAAAACAACCACCGCCCCCGCGTGAGCGGGGACGGTGGTGAGAAGGATCCTCTTTGCGGAGGAGGTTCTGTGTCCTGACCGGTGGGTCAGGCGCGGCGGCGGCGCGAGGCCACGCCGGCCAGTCCGAGCAGCGCGAGCGCGCCGGGGGCCGGGACGTCGCCGATGCGCATCTGGAACGACGCGTTGCTGGTCGTGCTGTCGGCGCGACGGAGCGTGGCGCTCATCTTCCAGTCGATGAACTTCTCGCCGCCGAGCTCGGAGACGAAGAGCTGGGCGACGAGGAAGCCGTTGGCCGCCGAGGCTGCCGCGGCGCTGGAGGCGCCGTAGTTGATGCCGCCGGCGGTGCCGTAGGCGTTGCGGGCCGCGCCGAGGCTGGCCAGGCTGCGCGCCGGGCTCGTCGAGCCCGCGATGAACCAGCCGGCGGTGGCCGGGACCGAGTTCACGTTGGGGTTGATGAAGCCGCTGGCGTTGTCCTGCGTGTTGAACGAGCTGACGGTCGTCGCCTCACCCGTGTCGGCGTCGGTGTAGGTCACGTTCCACGGCGGATCCCCCTGGGTGGCGCCGTTGCCGAGCCAGGCGTTGGTGGTGGTGTTGAAGCCGCCGCCGACGGTGAGGAAGCTGTCGAGCGTGGTCCAGTTCTGGCTGCCCGAGGGAGCGAAGACGCTCTGCGCGCCGGCGCCCTGGCGGAAGCCGCCCGTGGAGTTGGTCGTGATGAAGCCCGCGGTGGGCAGGCCGACGCTGCCGCCGGAGACGTTGAGGATCACGTCGGTGGAGGCGTTGGTCACCGCGAAGACGTTGACCAGGAAGCCGCCGGTGACGGCGCGCGTGGAGGAGGACCAGCCGATGAAGTCGGCGCTTGCACCGGAGGCCACGAACATCGCGGCCGCGGTCGACGCTGCTCCCAGAACACCGATAGAACGAGTCTTCATTTCCTTTTCCCTCTGTAGGCCGCGCGAGCGGCGTTTGAACAAATCGCTGGGGGGATCCCTCTCTCGAGACGGTCCAGCCCTTGTGCTGGTCGTCCGGAACCTCTCCACCGACAGGGGGAACATGGCCCGGGGACGGGCGGAGTCAAGAAGGGCACGCAAGAAACAGGCATCAGGCGGGCGGAACACGCCACTGCACGACCGTGGGCCCGTGGCACAAGACACCTTTGGACATCTGAAGGCATGTATTATTAGCCAACATCGGACTGATTGAAATTCGGGGATTTCCGGGTGGCACGGTGCGTCCGCCATAATGCGGCGCTCCCCGATGCGCGTCTATCTCGAGACCTTCGGCTGCCAGATGAACGAGCTCGACAGCGAGCTCATGCGCGGGCAGCTTGCGGCGCTCGGCTACCGCTTCGTCGAGACGGACGCCGACGCGCAGGTGGTCCTCTACAACAC
>JBEITQ010000145.1:0-5517 GCA_040374835.1 Phycisphaeraceae bacterium
GCCACGACGGTCCCCAGGACTCGAGGAGCGCGGCACGCTCGACCTCGGCGGCATCGACGGTGCGGCGGCGGGCGGCGATCGCCGCGGCGACCTTCGCGAGCGACGGCTCCATCGCCTCCTCGATCGCGCGGCGCGGGGCGGGTTCGAGCCCGGCGACGTCGATGAGTTCGGGAAGCCGCACGTCGGCGAGCGGGTCGTTCGCCGCCATGCCGTCGCGCTCGGCGGCGCGCCGCACCAGGATCATCGACGGGCCCTCCGGCCCCGCGGTGCGCCGCTGGTCGGCCAGTCCCTGCACCCAATCGGCGTCGGCCGATGCCAGCGCGGCGCGCCAGGCGGCGCTCTCGCGCAGGATCGACACGAGCTCGGGACCCGGCTGCGGCTCGAGCGCACCGCTCGCCGGCGCCATGCGGTGGCTCGAGGCGATGCGCGCCCGCACGGCGCGCTCGGCGTCGCGGTGCCGTCGTTCGATCGCCGCCCGGTAGCGCGCGTCGAGCAGGGCGACGGCCTCGGCCTCGGCCGGGCCGAGCCCGAGTGCCGAGGCCATCGCGCGGCGCGCGTCGGCGTCGATCGGCGCGGGGACGAGCTGCGTGACCAGGTCTCGCTCGGCCGACTGCTGCGCGGCGGCCCGCGCGGCATCCGGGTCGGGCGGCACGGCGGCGAGCGTGGCGATGCACGCGACGAGCGCGGCGATCATCGGGCCGAGCATATCCTCGCCCACATGCCCGGCTGCTGGCTCTGCAAGACCGAACCGGACGTGTATTCGATCGACGACCTGCGCCGCGACGGCACGACCGGCTGGGAGGGCGTCCGCAACTACCAGGCACGGAACTTCATGCGCGACGGCATGCAGCCGGGCGACGCCGTGCTCGTCTACCACTCGAACGCCGACCCGGCGGGCATCGCGGGCCTGGCGGAGGTGGTGGGCGCGCCGCGGCCCGACCCGACGCAGTTCGACCCCCGCAGCGACTACCACGACCCGAAGTCCCCGCGCGAGTCGCCGCGCTGGATCCTGCGCGACGTGCGCTTCGTGCGCCGGTTCGGGCGCGTGGTGACCCTCGACGCCCTGCGCGCCGACCCCGGCACGCGCGGGATGGCGGCGCTGCGCAAGGGAAACCGCCTGAGCGTCACGCCGGCGACGCCCGCGGAGTGCCGCGCGGTGCTGCGGCTCGCGGGCGCTTCCGGACGGTGATTGGGGGTATCGTTTCCCGTCGACGCGCCGATGCGCGCGGCACAGGAGGACTCACCGATGGGAGCGATTGCAGCGGGCGGGATCGTGGCGCTGGTGGTCGTGGGCGGGCTGCTCCTGCTCGCGATCGTCCTGTTGCTGTGGGGGATCGGCGCCTACAACGGGCTCACGCGCGGGCGGATCGCGGCGCAGGGTGCCTTCAGCGGCATCGACGTCGAGTTGCGCCGCCGGCATGACCTGGTGCCCAACCTCGTGAACACCGTGAAGGGCTACGCGGCGCACGAGAAGCAGACCCTCGATGCGGTGATCAGCGCGCGCGCGTCCGCGACGCGCCCCAACCTCTCGATGGACGAGCGCCTGCAGGCGGAGTCGGGGCTGAGCGGGGCGCTCGGCCGGCTGCTTGCCGTCGCCGAGGCCTACCCCGACCTGAAGGCCAACCAGAACTTCCTGCAGCTGCAGGGCGAGCTGTCGCAGATCGAGAACCGGATCGCCGGCGCGCGCGGCGGCTACAACGGCGCGGCCGAGGGATACAACGCGATTGCCCGGCAGTTCCCCACGCTCGTCGTGGCGCGGCTCTTCGGTTTCCACGACATGCCCTTCTTCCAGGTGGACGACCCGGCGCAGCGCAACGCGCCCGTCGTCCAGTTCTGACGGCCGCGCCCCGCGCATGGCCCGCGAACGACTGGTCTCCGCCGCCGAGCAGGCCGCCGACGCGGAGCAGTCGGTGGGCGCGCTGCGCCCGGGCACGATCGGCGAGTACGTCGGCCAGCGCGAGCTGATCGAGCGCGTTCGGATCGCGATCGAGGCGGCGCGCTCGCGCGCGGAGCCGATGGAGCACGTCCTGCTGCACGGCCCGCCGGGCCTGGGGAAGACCACGCTGGCCCACGTGATCGCGGCCGAGATGGGGACGCGCGCCTACGTCACCAGCGGCCCGGCCCTCACCAAGGCCGCCGACCTGATCGGCACGCTCACCAAGATGCAGGCGAACGACGTCCTGTTCATCGACGAGATCCACCGGCTGCCGACCGCGGTCGAGGAGTACATCTATCCCGCGATGGAGGACTTCCGCATCGACTTCACCGTCGACAGCGGCATGCACTCGAAGGTGGTGACGATCGGGCTGCGCCCCTTCACGCTCATCGGCGCCACCACGCGGGCCGGGCTGCTCACGCAGGCGCTGCGCTCGCGCTTCGGCATCTCGCACAACCTGGGCTTCTATCCCGTCGGGGACCTGGTCTCCATCATCGACCGCGCGGCGCGCCTCATGAAGATGCCGCCGCTCCCGGCCGAGACGCTCGCCTCGATCGCCGAGCGCAGCCGCGGCACGCCGCGCGTGGCGCTGCGCCTCCTGCGCCGCGTGCGCGACTTCTCCGCGGTGCGCGCCGGCGGGCGCCAGGACGCCGACGTGGTCGACCGCGCGCTGGCGCTCGAGGGCGTCGACGAGCTGGGCCTCGACGAGCTGGACCGCCGCTACCTGCGCGCGCTCGGCACCACCTACGCCGGCGGTCCCGCCGGCCTGGAGGCGATCGCCGCGAGCGTCGGCGAGGACTCGCAGACGCTGGAGGACGTGGTGGAGCCCTACCTGCTGCAGGTGGGGTACCTGGCGCGCACGCGCCAGGGCCGGCGCATGACCGACGCGGCGTTCCGCCACGTGGGTCTCACGCCGCCCGCGCGCGCCGAGGCGCTCTTCGACTGAGCCGGCTCAGCGGTTGACGCCGCTCTCGGGGGTGAACAGGCCGCCGTTGGTGCCGAAGAGCGGCCCGGGCGCCGACGCGCCCATGATCTGGATGTTGATCCCGCCGAAGTACTGGTCCTGGACGGCGTCGTAGCCGAAGCTCCCGAGCAGGCGGAAGTCCGGCATCTCGCGCGTGATGTTCAGGTTGAAGGCGCGGAAGTCGTTCTCCTTCAGGTCGTACGTGGGCACGAACGTCAGGGAATAGGTCTTCCCGATCTGGTAGCTGACGCCGCCGGCGAGCAGCGCGTCGGAGAGGTACTGGTCCTCGGGCGCGAAGTTGTTGATGGCGCGGTACTCGACGAAGGTCGAGACGTCGGGCGCGTGCTGCATCGAGGCGCCGATCGTGCCGCGCGCGGCGTTGTCGATGCCGAAGGCGCCGCTGCCGCCGGTGGGCAGGTCGCTCTCGAGGAGGTAGGTGAGGTTGCCGCGCAGCGTGAGCGTGTTGCTCGCCGCGAGCATGAAGTTGGCGTAGGCGTTGCGGCCCCACTGGCTGAGCTCGGGCCGCCACGAGAAGTACTGCGGGAACGGGCTCTGCCGGTACTGCGCGCCGTCCTGGTAGGTGCGCGCGAGGTCGTCGCCCGACTCGTTCCACACCAGGCCGGCGTCCACCGAGAGCCAGTCGACCGACTGCCAGTTGCCCGGCCCGCCGCGCATGGTCTGGAAGCGCTGGCGCACGCCGGCCTGCACGGCGGCGCTGCCGGTGGCGCCCTCGACCTCCTGGTCGTAGACGGCGTAGGCCAGGTTCTGCGCGGTGTTCCAGCCGGCCCACGTGTTCAGGTAGGGCGTCAGCACGTGGCGCATGCGGTGCAGGTCGAGCGCCGGCACCGAGAGGCGGTCGTTGTCGGCGACGAGGTCGGCGCTCGAGCGGAAGCCGCCGGCGACGATCGCGCGGAATCCGTCGGCGGCCGCGCTGTAGGCCTGCATGTCGCCGGACATGTAGCCGACGGCGGTGGCCGAGGCGAAGGGCGTGAACTTCCAGCCGGTCTCGCCGAAGGTCGAGGAGAGCTCCTGGCGCGTGTAGATGCGGACCGTGCCGGCCTCGCTGTAGCCCGCGTCGCCGTAGATCTCGCCCAGGTCGGAGTTGGCGGTGTACGGCGCGCCGGGATTGAAGAGGGCGTTGGTCCCGAGCACGCCGGTGCTGGCCGTCGAACCCTCGCCGTAGCGCAGGCCCATGATGTTCGCCGTGTACTCCTGGTGCCAGGTGATCGAGTCGCCGAAGAGGCTGTCGCCCCAGCGGCGGTAGGCGGCCTCGGGGTACTTGAGCACCTGGTAGGGGCGCGCCGCCAGCTGCGCGCTGCTCGTGATCACGCCGTTGGTCGGCGCCGAGATCAGGAACGACAGCTCGTCGCGCTCGCCGACGTCGACCGCGTAGCCGCTGGTCTCGCGCTGGAAGCTGTTGGAGAACTGCATCTGCCGCCAGGTCTGCATGAAGGACGCGTCGGAGACGTACGAGCCCTGCAGCTGGAGCTTGGCGGTGTCGGAGAAGGTGAAGGTGCGGTCGGCGGACGCCGTGCCGCGCCACTGGTTCGGCGAGACGAGCCGCGCGCCGGCGGAGGTCTGCTCCTCGTTCTGGAAGTCGTAGATCCCCAGCAGGTCGAGCCGCGCGCCGAGCAGCGTTCCCTCGAGCCCGAGGCCCACGCCCCAGTTGGTGTAGCCGAGCGCCACCAGGTTCAGCTCGGTGTTCTCGGGCGGCTTCATGCCCAGGATGGTCATGATGTCCCAGTACGTCACGATCTGGGCGCCGGTGATCTCGTTGAAGTTGCCGCTCAGCCGCCGGATCGGCGGCTTGAGGGTGCCCTCGGCCTCGAATGCGGGCAGCCAGAAGAACGGCACGCCGCCCGCGTCGAAGGTGACGTTGCGCGCGGAGATGCGGTTGGTTCCCTCGCCCGGCCCGGCCTCGACCTCGGTGATGGTGGCGCGCTCGGCGCCGATCGAGAGGTGCGGCTCGAAGAACTCGCTCATCGAGACGCGCGCGCCCTCGACCTCGAACTGCCGCGCCGAGTACTGCCGCAGCTCGCGCGCGCGCGCGATGAGCGGGATCCCGGTGCGGTCCTTGGTGCGCAGCACGCCCTCGACCATGGTGGCCTGGTTGCGGTCGAAGTCGTAGTAGGCGCGCTTGGCGCGGATCGAGTAGGTGAAGTCCGTCGCGTGGACGTCGCCCTCGAGGTAGACGCCGACCACCGAGTCGGCGCGCGTCTCGGCGGCTCCGGTGCGCAGGGCCTCCAGCGTCCCCTTGCGCATGAAGATCACGGCGCGGTCGGCGTGCATCTGCAGGGCACGCGTGGCACCGCCGTCGAAGCGTGGCATCACGTCGATCGCGACCCCGGTGGTGAGCGTGACGGTGTCGCTGGCGGCGTCGGCGGAGACTTCCTCGGCGGCGAAGGCGACGGAGCTGTCCGGCGCCACGATCGGGCGCGGCACGCCGGGGTCGAACGCCTCGCCGGGCTCGGGCTTTGCGACCACCGCGGGCGGCCGCTCGCGGAACTCACGCAGCGGCCGCGCGGCCGCGCGCTGGCCGGCCACCTCGAGCGCCGCGGCCACGCTCGGGTCCGCGGGCGCGACCCCGCCCACCACGAGCGGCGGCGGCGGCGGCGGC
>JBEITQ010000224.1:0-3041 GCA_040374835.1 Phycisphaeraceae bacterium
CCCACTTCGACGGCATGATGCGCGGCGTCCTCGACGTCCGCGACGTCCTCTATTTCGCGTCCCTGACCGCGGCGTTCCTGTTTCTGAACGGCGTCGTGGTCGAGTGGAAGAAGGCGGAGTGAACCCATGGCCGCACGCACCGAGGCCCGCAGGAACGCACTCATCGTGATCGCCGCCGTGCTGGTGGGCGTGGTCGCCCTCAACACCGTGGTGTCGATCGCCGTCCCATTCGCGCGCGTCGACCTGACGCAGGACCGGCTCTACAGCACGAGTGCGGGCGTCGACAAGGCGCTCGCCTCGCTCGACGAGCCCGTGCGCGTCACCCTGTACTGGACGCAGGAGGGCTCGAAGGACCAGCCACTGATCCGGGCGCACGGCCAGCGCGTGCGCGAGTACCTCGAGGAGATCGCCCGGCGCTCCAAGGGCAACGTCGAGTTCCGCTTCGTGGACCCCGAGCCCTTCAGCGAGGCCGAGGACGAGGCGCGCGCGGCGGGGCTGCCCGCCCTCGCCGTCGACGGCAGCGGCCGCACGCTCACGCTGGGCCTCGTGATCGCCGGCCCGACCGACCGCAAGGAGACCATCCCCTACCTCTCGCCGGAGAACGAGCCGCTCCTCGAGTACGAGCTGGTGCGCGCGATCGCCGCGGTGGGCCGGCCGTCGAAGCCGAAGGTCGGCCTCCTGAGCACGATGCCGGTGGACGGCGGGTTCGACCAGCGCAACCCGATGCAGCCCAAGGAGCCGCCGGTCGTCATCCAGCAGCTGCGCGAGCAGTGCGACGTGGTCACGGTAGACGCCGCGGCGAAGGAACTGCCCGCCGACCTGCAGGCGCTCGTCCTTCTCCAGCCGCGGAACCTCTCGGAGGACATGCTGAAGGCGATCGACGCCTGGGCCGTCGCGGGAAAGCCGCTCGTCGTGTTCGCCGACCCGTACGCGGAGACGGACTCCGGCCCCGACGCGCAGGCGATGGGCGCCAAGCGTGGCGGCACCACGTACGACATGGGGCCGCTGCTGGCCGCGTGGGGCGTGGACATCCCGCGCGACATGGTGGTCGGCGACCTCGACCACGCCACGCGCGTGCGCGCGCCCGGCCGCAACGGCGGCGTGCGCGAGCTCGACTACCCCACGTGGCTCTCGATGACGCCCGACACCCTCACCAAGGAGGATCCGCTCGTCGGCGGGCTGCAGGCGCTCAACTTTATGAGCCCGGGAAGCATCGAGGTCGCCGAGGGCGCGACCTCCAAGGTCGAGCCCCTCGTCCGGACCGGCGAGCGCTCGCAGCTGGTGCAGACGATGAAGATCGGCTTCTTCGGCGACCCGGAGCAGCTGCTGAAGGACTTCAAGCCCGACGGGAAGCCGAAGACGCTCGCGGCACGCATCGGCGGCGAGATCTCCTCGGCCTATCCCGCGGCCGACGGCACCCGGGCGAAGGGCACGGCAAACGTCCTGCTCGTGGCCGACGCGGACCTCGTCTCCGACGACACGTGGGTGATCGACGAGCGCGTGGGGGGCATGAACCTCGGCAAGCGCGCCATCGCCGACAACGGGCCGCTCGTCCTGAACGCGATCGAGCTGGCGGCGGGCAATCCCGCGCTGGCCGAGATCCGCGCGCGCGGGCAGTTCCGCCGCCCGTTCACCGTGGTGGACGCGATGCGCAAGGACGCCCAGACGAAGTTCATCGCGCGGGAGAAGGACCTGCAGGACGAGATCCAGCGCACCGAGCTGCAGATCGGCGAGCTGCAGCGCGAGCGCACGCCGGACGGCATGCAGCAGATCGTGCTCTCGCCGGAGCAGGTGAAGCGGATCGAGGAACTGCAGCAGCGGATGGTCGCCGCGCGCAAGGAGCTGCGCCAGGTGCAGCTCGAGCTGCGCAAGGGCGTCGAGCAGCTGGGCACGAACCTGCTGGTGGCGAACTCGGTGCTGTGGCCGCTCGTCGTCGCGGCCGCCGCCCTCGCCTGGTACGTGGTGCGCGGGCGATCGAGCCGCCGGGAGGCCGTGCGATGAAGCGCGCCAACGCCGTCATCGCCGTGGCCGGCGCCGGCGTGCTGGTCGCCGCCGCGTGGTTCCTTGCCTCGGGCCAGGGCCCGGCCGCCGAGCGCGCGCGCGGCTCGGCGGTGCTTCCCGACCTCGAGAAGCGCGCCGGCGAGGTCGCCTCCATCGAGATCGCCCGCGGCAGCGCCACCGTGCGGCTCGAGAACCGAAAGGACGTGGGCTGGACCATCGCCACGAGCGACGGCTATCCCGCACGCACGGAACTGGTGCGTGCGCTGGTCGCGAGCCTCGGCGGACTTGCCATCGAGGACAAGATGACCGCCAAGGCCGAGCGCCACAAGGAACTCGCGCTTGCGTGGCCGGACGCCGAGGGCCGCGCGCGGCTGGTGCGCTTCCTGCCGGCGGATGCGCCCGGAGCGCCGCCCGTGGCGGAACTGGTGGTGGGCGAGGAACGCTTCTCGCCGGATGCCGTCTTCGTGCGCCTTCCCGGCCAGGACCAGACCTGGCGCGCGCGCGGGCGCGTGCAGATCCCCGACGACGCGATGGGATGGATGGAACGCTCGCTCCTCGTGCTTCCCTCCGACGAGACGCTGTCGGTCGAGTTCGACGGGCTCGTGCTGTCGCGTCCGGCCGACGCAGCCCCCGCCGCCGACGCCGCGCGCCGCCCGTGGGAAGCGAAGGTCGACGAGGCCGAGCGCGCACGCTGGAGCGGCGCCCAGCAGGAGAGCGCGAAGCTCGGCCTGCCCTCGTTCCTCGAGCGCCTGGAGTTCGAGGCCGTGCGTCGCGCACGCGCCGACGTCGCCAAGGAGCCGAAGTGGACGGCGGCCTTCGACCTGAAGACGGGCACCGTCTCGATCGCCGGCCACGAGGAGCCCGAGGGCGTGTGGTTCACGCTGACGGCGTTCCCCAAGCCCGACGCCCCGAAGGCGACGCCGCCCGCGCAGGAGGGCGATCCGTACGTCCCGGACTGGTCGGCGTTCGCCGCCCGGACCGCCGGCTGGGAGTACCGGATGCCTGCCTGGAAGGCGGACACGCTGCGCCGGATGCGCGAG
>JBEITQ010000220.1:0-3117 GCA_040374835.1 Phycisphaeraceae bacterium
GTGCAGCGCGTCCTCGACGCGGCCCTTCTTTTCCTTCAGCTCGGACTCGCTCGCGGCGCCGACCTTGATCTGCGCCACGCCGCCGGCGAGCTTGGCCAGGCGCTCCTGGAGCTTCTCGCGGTCGTAGTCGCTGTCGGTCGAGTCGATCTCGCGGCGGATCTGCTCGCAGCGGGCCTTGATGGCCGTGGTGCTGCCGGCGCCCTCGATGATCGTGGTGTTCTCGCCGTCGATCTCGAGCTTCTTCGCCTGGCCGAGGTCGGCCAGGGTGACCTTGTCGAGCTCGACGCCGAGGTCCTTCATGATCGGCTTGGCGCCGGTCAGGGTGGCGATGTCCTCGAGCATGGCCTTGCGGCGGTCGCCGTAGCCCGGGGCCTTGACGGCGCACACCTGCAGCACGCCGCGCAGCTTGTTGATGACCAGCGTGCTGAGCGCCTCGCCCGAGACGTCCTCGGCGATGATCAGGAGCGGCTTCTTGCTCTCGACGACCTTCTCCAGGAAGGGCACGAGCTTCGTCAGGCTCTCGATCTTGTCCTCGTGGACGAGGACGAGCGCCTTGTCGAGCTCGACGCGCATCTTCTCGGTGTCGGTCACGAAGTTCGGGCTCAGGTAGCCGCGGTCGAAGCGCATGCCCTCGACCACGTCGACGACGGTCTCGAGGCTCTTCCCCTCCTCGACCGTGATGACGCCGTCCTTGCCGACCTTCTTGAACGCCTCGGCCATCATCTTGCCGACCTCGGCGTCGTTGTTGGCGCTGATGGTGGCGACGGCCGAGATGCCGCCGTCGACCTGCGCGACGGGCTTGGCGCCCGACTTGATCTCGGCCACCACCGTGTCGACCGCGCGGCGCATGCCGCGGATCAGCGTGTTGGCCTCGGCGCCGGCGGCGAGCTGGCGCAGGCCGGCCTTGAAGAGCGCCTCGGCGAGGACGGTGGCGGTGGTGGTGCCGTCGCCGGCGTCGTCGGAGGTCTTGCTCGCGGCCTCCTTGACCAGCTTGGCGCCCATGTTCTCCACCTTGTTGCGCAGCTCGACTTCCTCGGCCACGCTCACGCCGTCCTTGGTGACGTTCGGGCCGCCCCAGCTGCGGTCGAGCACGGCGTTGCGGCCGCGCGGGCCGAGGGTGCTCTTGACGGCGGCGGAGAGCTTCTCGACGCCGGCGAGCAGCTGCTTGCGGGCGTCGGTGTCGAAAGCCAGTTCCTTGAGTGCCATGGGTCGTGTCTCCAGCGGATTGGTTGCGAAATCAGTGCGGTGGTGGCCCCTTGCAGGTGCAACGGCCGTGCCAGCGGGAGGGAGCGGGCGGGACAGGGGACGAAAAAGTGCGCAAAGGCCTGCGAAACATGGTTTTAGGCTCTTCGAGGCAGCTTGATCCCTGGCGGGGCGCGAGGCGCTCGGACCCGTTGGGGGTCCCCCCGGCGGCCGACGCGGCGTCAGGCTGCGGTGCCAAGTGGCCCCCGTGCTGCCAGAACGGCAGCGGACCTTGGGGCGCTCAGCGCAGCCGGCGGGGGTCGATCCGGGGCCGGCGAAGGCTCCGCGCGATCACCCAGCCGTTGGCGGCCAGGTACGCCAGGCCCAGCACCGTGAGGACGGCCAGGAACGCGGCGAGCGCCCATGCGACCAGGGCCCAGTCGTCGCCGACCGCCCCGCGGATCGCGGGCAGCGTCACCCAGAGCCCGAGGCACGCCACCAGCGTGACGGTCACGAGGTCGGCGCTCTGCTGCCCATGCCGGGCTTCGCGGTAATTGCGGCTGAGCGCGCCCACGCGGGCAAGGACCGGCGAGAGCCACGTGAGCGCCAGCGCCGAAGGCAGCAGCTGCGCGGCAAGCGCCACCAGCGGGAAGCTCTGTGCGTCCCCGAGCGGGGTCAGCGACGCGACGAACGCGGCCGCGAGCACCGCCGACCATGCCCCGAGCGCGGCGAGGAGCCGCACCGTGCGCCCGCGCCCGAGCGACGCGGCGAGCTCCGGGTTGCGCGCCTCCGACAGGCCGCGTGCCGCGACCGCCGCGGCCACGGCGAGCGCGACCGAGGCCACGACCCACGCGGGCCGCTCGACCTGCGACGGGAACGACGACCCGCGCCCGGCGAGCGCGTCGACCTGGCGCATCGCCGGCCCCGAGCCCTGCAGCAGCACCGCGACGAGCGGCGCGGCGGCGATCGCGGCCACCGCGGCGGCGGCCGAGCCGGGGTCGCTCGGGTGGGAAAGCTCGGAAATCCCCGGGTCGGCGTTCGCGCTGACGCTCGAGATCGCCGGCAGCCCGCACTCGGGGCAGGCGCGGAAGATGCGGCAGCCGCGCAGGTCGTATCGGCAGCGCACGCAGCGCACCTCGACGTCGAGGACGGGTCCGTCGTCGGATGGATGGGCGGGCTGCACGGGCCCAACGATATACTTGCCGCGCTGCAGGCGCCGCGCATGACCGACGTCGCTCCGCTCAATCGCCTGCGAGAGAACATCGCCTCCGTCTACATGGGGAACCGCCAGGCGGTCGACCGCCTGGTGGCGTGCATCCTGGCGCGCGGCCACGTGCTGATCGAGGACGTGCCCGGCGTCGGGAAGACGGTGCTCGCCAACGCGCTCGCGCGCAGCATCGACTGCTCGTTCGCGCGCATCCAGTGCACGCCCGACCTGCTGCCCTCGGACGTCACCGGCGTCAGCGTCTACCGCCGCGAGACGGACACCTTCGAGTTCAAGCGCGGCCCGGTGTTCGCGAACGTCGTGCTCGCCGACGAGATCAACCGCGCCACCCCGCGCACCCAGAGCGCGCTGCTCGAGGCCATGTCCGAGGGAACGGTGACGGCCGAGGGGCAGCCGTTCCCGCTGCCGGTGCCGTTCATGGTGGTGGCGACGCAGAACCCCTACGAGTTCGAGGGCACGTACTTCCTGCCCGAGAACCAGCTCGATCGCTTCCTCATGCGGATCTCGCTCGGCTACCCGAGCCCCGACGACGAGGGCCGCATCGTGCTGCGGCAGCCCTCGCGCACCGCGCTGCGCGACCTGCGCCCGGTCATGGACGGGGCGCAGCTCGTGGCCCTGCAGGAGGCCGTCGACGCCATCCGCATGGACCGCTCGCTGGTCGACTACGCGATCTCGATCGCCGCGGCCACGCGCGTCCACGAGGAGCTGCA
>JBEITQ010000239.1:0-2099 GCA_040374835.1 Phycisphaeraceae bacterium
CCGGGCCTCCGCGCGCAGGTACGCCCGGCCGGGCGGCGGCCGAAGTGCGTCCAGCCGGCCGGCGATCGCCATCGCCGCGGCGGCGGCCGTGGCCGGCGCGTCGTCGAGCGGCGTCGTGTGCGGCGGCTGCAGCCGGGCCATTCCGTGAATGGTAGGCGCGCCGCCGCCCGCCCGGGGCGTGCCCGTCAGCCCTTGAGCGACGCCATGTCGATCACGAAGCGGTACTTCACGTCGCTGCGGAGCATGCGCTCGTAGGCCTCGTTGATCTGGTCCATGCGGATGAGCTCGATGTCGCAGGCGATGCCGTGCGTCCCGCAGAAATCGAGCATCTCCTGCGTCTCGGCGATGCCGCCGATGAGCGAACCGGCCAGCGTCCGGCGCGGCATGATCAGGCTGAACGCGTGCACCTGCTGCGGGTTCGGCGGCACGCCCACCATCACCATCGCGCCGTCGAGCGCCAGGAGCGAGAGGTACGCGTCGATCGGGTGGTCCGCGGAGACGGTGTCGACGATCAGGTCGAGCGTTCCCGCATGCTTCGCCATCGCGTCCGCGTCTCCCGAGACCACCACCTCGTGCGCGCCGAGGCGCATGCCGTCGGCGACCTTGCCCTTGGAGGTCGTGAAGAGCACCACGTGCGCGCCGAGCGCGCGCGCGAACTTGACGCCCATGTGCCCCAGGCCGCCCAGGCCGACGATGCCGACCTTCTTCCCGGGCCCGGCGCCCCAGCGCTTCAGCGGAGACCACGTGGTGATCCCTGCGCAGAGGAGCGGCGCGGCACGCGCGGGATCGAGGTTCGCCGGCACCCGCAGCGTGAACGCCTCGTCGACGACCACCTTCTCGGAGTAGCCGCCGTAGGTCATGCCGCCGAGGTGCTTGTCCGGCCCGTTGTAGGTGAACGTCGCGCCGCCCTTGCAGAACTGCTCGAGCCCGCGCCGGCAGTGGTCGCAGGTGCGGCAGGAGTCGACCAGGCACCCCACCGACGCCAGGTCGCCGGCCTTGAACCGCGTCACCTTCGCGCCCACGCGCGTGACGCGCCCGAGGATCTCGTGACCGGGGACGATCGGGTAGACCGACCCGCCCCACTCGTTGCGCGCGAAGTGCAGGTCGCTGTGGCAGACGCCGCAGAACAGGATGTCGATCTCGACGTCGGTCGGGCCGGGTGCGCGACGCGTGATGGCGAGCGGTCCGAGCGGTTCGGTGGCGGACGGGGCGGCGTAGGCCTTCGTGGTCATGGCGTGGAAGCTCCGGTGCGGTCCGATTCGGCTCGC
The DNA here is from genome assembly GCA_040374835.1 of Phycisphaeraceae bacterium. Taxonomy (GTDB): domain Bacteria; phylum Planctomycetota; class Phycisphaerae; order Phycisphaerales; family SM1A02; genus UBA966. The sequence goes on from JBEITQ010000239.1 coordinate 1,269, forward strand.
GAACGGGCGAGGATATGCGGCGCCCGGTCCCCCCATCGGCCGCCCGTCCCGTTCGTACCATCGCGCGCATGTCCACCGCCCGGCTTGCCGTCCTCGCCTCGCCCGTCCTCCTCCTCTGCGCCGCCGCGCTCGCGCAGGTCGGTTCGCACCCGGCGCTCGCCGACAACCTGCCGCCCGCGCCCGCCCTCGACAACGGCGAGACGCTCTGGCCGCAGGCGGCCGTGGTCGACGGCGTGGCATACGTCCTCTACTCGCCGCAGTTCGAGTCGATCGTCGGCACCACGGCATCGGCACGGGCCGCCTTCAGCGCCACGCCCGCGGGAGGTTCGCCCGCCTACGGGTCCATGCGGTTCGACTGCGCGGTGGGCGACGACCTCGCGGCCGGCCTCATCCATGTGTCGGACATGCAGGTGCGCGGCGCGGCGCTGTCCTCGGGAGGCGACGCCTCGAAGCTGATGGCGGTGCTCCAGCAGATGCTCATGGGCGCCGACTTCACCGTGCAGCGCGCGGCCGCCCTGGAGAACATGCAGCTGGCGGCCATGTCGCCCGCCGCCGGGCGCACGGTGCCGGGCGCGATGCCCGCGATCCGCGTGGTCGACCGCCCGACCGTGGCGCTCGTCCTCGACGGCCCGCCCGTCCTGCGCGAGGTGGCGCCCGGCGTCGGCATCGCGCGCAACGCCGGGTCGCTGCTTGCCTTCGAGGCCGGCAGCGGCACCTGGTTCACGCGGGTCGGGACCTCGACGTGGCTCCAGGCCTCGTCCTACCGCGGCCCGTGGGTCGGCGGTGCGGCGCCCTCCGCCGCGGCCGCCGCCGCGATCGAGGCCGCGCTGC
>JBEITQ010000117.1:0-6413 GCA_040374835.1 Phycisphaeraceae bacterium
CGCACGGTCACGCTCGCCGTCGCCTCGGTGGCCCCGGGCATGACGCTCCGGATCGCGGCGCCGGAGCCGGCGACGATCGGCCCGGGGACGTGGGCGGTGGCGGTCACGCTGCCCCGCGAGGGTGCCGGCTGGGGCTCGGCCGAGGTCGTGCTCGAGGCGCGGCGCGCCGACGGGTCGCCTGCGGCGATCGAGGCCGGCGCCGCATCCGGCACCGGCACCCTGCGGGTCACGGTGACCGACCGCTCGGTCGCCGCCCCGGTGTCCGTGCGCGTCCGCTGACGGCCGCTCAGCCGCCCGGGCGCATGGCCCGCGACATGTTGAAGATGGGCAGCAGCATGGCCGCGGCGATCCCGCCGACCACCAGGCCCATGCCGACGATGAGGATCGGCTCCACCAGGCTGGTGGCGCCCTTGACCGCGATGTCGAGGTCGTCCTCGGCGGCGGCGGCGGCGTGGTCGAGCACCTCGGAGAGGCGGCCGGACTTCTCGCCGCTTGCGATCATCGCCACGACGTTGCGCGGCACGAAGTCGAACTCCCGGAAGGTCGGGGCGATCTCCTGGCCCTTCTCGATCCGCTCCTCCAGGGTGGTCCAGAGGCGCTCGTAGTGCACGTTGCCCGTGACGTCGCGGCAGATCCGGACGATCTCGACGAGCGGGACGCCCGCGGCCATGAGCGAGCCCATGGTGCTCGAGAAGCGCACGAGGTAGAGGCACCGGAACATGTGCCCCAGCACCGGCATCCGCAGCTTCGCCGTGTCGATCGCGGTGCGCCCGGCCTCGGTGCGCGCCCACCACCACGCGCCGCCCGCGAGCGCGAGCAGCGCCGGCACGTAGATCGCCCAGCCGGTCTTCAGGAACCCGCTCAGCCAGACGAGCGCCTTTGTCGGCGCGGGCAGGCGGTCGCCCTGGGCCTTGAAGAGCGGCCCGAACTTCGGCAGCACGAAGACCATGATCACCGCGACCGCGACGACCGCGACGGCCATCATGATCGCGGGATAGGTCATCGCGCCGCGCACCTGCCTGGCGGTCTTGCGGCTCTTCGCGAGGTCCTTGGCCACGCGGCCGAGCATCTCGTCGAGCTTGCCCGAGGCCTCGGCGGCCCGCATCAGGGAGACCAGCACCGTGGGGAAGGTGCGTGGATGCTTGCCCAGAACGGCGCTGAAGTCCTCGCCCTCGCACACCTCGGTGCGGATCAGGCGGACGAACTCGGCCATGTCCTTGCGTGGAGCCTGTTCGGCGAACGTCTCGAGCGCCTCGGCCAGCGGGACGCCCGTCTTCAGCATCACCGAGAGCTGCTGCGCGAACGCGACCACGTCGTCCTTGCCCATCGAGCGGGCGAGCCTCGCGCGGTGCCGGTCGCCGGTGTCGGCCTCGCCGACCGCGGCACGCCGGTCGCCGAGCTCGACCGAGAGGATCGCGAGCCCCTGCCGGCGCAGCTCGCGCACCGCCGCGGGGTGGTCGACCGCCTCGACGATGCCGCGCACGAGCTCGCCGCCCTCGGCGCGGCGGGCCCGGTAGGCCCACTTCCGCGGGGCGCCGCGCGGGCGTTCAGCGACCGCAGGCACCGTAGATCTCCTCGATGGTGGTCAGCCCGTCGACGACCTTGCGCATGCCGTCGTCCCACAGGGTCTCGAAGCCGCCGGTGCGGAGCACCTCGCGCACGCGCGCGGGGTCGGCGCCGGCGCACACCGCGTCGATGAGCGCCTCGTCCGGCACCATCAGCTCGTAGACGCCGACGCGGCCCGAGAGGCCCGTCTCGCGGCAGCGGCGGCAGCCCGTTCCCTTCCAGAGCCGGGTGCAGCCCTCGCCGTGGCGGCCGAGCGCCGAGAGCTGCTGCGCGTCGGGTGGGTACTCCACGCGGCACTGCGGGCAGACGCGGCGCACGAGCCGCTGCGCGAGCACGCCCTTCAGCGATGCAGCCACCAGGAACGGCTCGACGCCCAGGTTCTCCAGGCGCGTGATCGAGCTCGGGGCGTCGTTGGTGTGCAGGGTGCTGAGCACGAGGTGGCCGGTGAGCGCCGCCTGCACGGCGATCTGCGCGGTCTCGCCGTCGCGGATCTCGCCCACCATGATGATGTCCGGGTCCTGGCGAAGCAGCGCGCGCAGCGCTCCCGCGAAGGTGAACCCGGCGCGCGGGTTGACCTGCGCCTGGTGCACGCCCTCCAGGTTCGCCTCGATCGGGTCCTCGACCGTCGACACGTTGTGCTGCACGGTGTCGAACGTTCCGAGCACGGAGTAGAGCGTGGTGCTCTTGCCGCTGCCGGTCGGGCCGGTGACCAGCACCACGCCGTGCGGCTGGTCGATCACCCGCTGGAACCGCGCGAGCATCTCCGGGCGGAAGCCGAGCTTCTCGAGGCCGAGCTTCGCCGTCGAGACGTCGACGATGCGCATGACGATCTTCTCGCCGAACTTGCCCGGAAGCGTGCTGACGCGCAGCTCGACCGGCCGTCCCTTGATGCGCACCGAGATCTCGCCGTCCTGCGGCACGCGCCGCTCGGAGATGTCGAGCTTCGCCATGATCTTGATGCGGCTGGCGATCGCGGCGTGCATCCGGTGCGGCGGGCTCATCCGGTGGAAGAGCACGCCGTCGATCCGGTAGCGCACCCGCATCTTCCCGTCGTCCGGCTCGACGTGGATGTCGCTCGCGCCCTCGGCCGCGGCGCTGCAGATCATGAAGTTCACCAGCTTGACGACGGGCGCCGCGTCCTCGGCGTCGACCGCCGCCGCCTGCGCCTCCTCCTGCAGCGAGAGGTCCGACTCCGACGTGCCGTCGAAGAGGTCGGCCACCAGCTCCTCGGCCTGGCGCGCCGCGTGCGCGGCGGCACGGGCCGGGTCGCCGAGGAGGGCGTCGATCCTCTCCTCCGGCGACGCCACGAAGCGCACCTGGAAGCCGGTCTCGCGGGCCACCAGCTCCTCGACGAAGAAGTTCTGCGGGTCGGCGGTGGCGACCACGAGCTCGTTGCCCGTGAGGAACAGCGGGCAGACGCGGTGCTCGCGGCGGATCGCCTCGGGAACCAGCGCGATCGCCCCTTCCTCGAACACCGAGGCGGGCTCTGGGACGAACTCGATGCCCCGGCTCTTCGCGACCGCGCGCAGCAGCGCGCCGCGGTCGACGAACCCGAGCTGCAGGAGCACCTCCCCCAGCAGCATGCGCTGCCCGCCGCGCACCTGCGCGTCGAGCGCCGCGCGCAGCTGGGCGGCGGTGACGATGCCGTCGGAGACCAGCACCTGGCCGAGCGGCGGCAGCGTCGCGAGGTCGATGTCCTCGGCGATGCGCCGCACGCGGCCGACCGGTCCGTCGTCGCTTCGGTGGCTCACCGTCCTGCGCCTCCACGCGCGGCGGAGGACCTCGCACCCGACGGCCGCGCCGTTCGGGGCGCCGCGGCGTAGCCGAGCTGGGCGCGGCGTGCGCCGTCCGAGAGGATCACCGCGCGCTCGCGGATCGACTCGACGGTCCACTCGGCGCCCTGGGCGTCGGCGACCGTGCCGCCGATCCCGACGGTGTGGTCGCCGATCACGGCGAGCTCGCCCGCGATCACGGCACGGAGGACGAGCCCGGCGGGCGCCGCGGCGAGCGGCATCCCCGCGATCCCGTCTCCCGACGCGGCGCCGGGCAGTTCGACGAAGGTGCGGAACGGGTCGCGTGCCGGGCGCGACTGCAGCGCGCACCGGACGGTGGTCGCGGGGCGGACGTGGGCCGCGGGCGTGGCGCCGGCGGCGCTGCCGGCGACGGCCGCCGCGGCGGTGGCGGCACGAGGTTCGCTGCCGCGCTTGCCGGGGGCGAACGCCGAGCGTGCGGCCAGCGCGCCGATCGCAAGCACCGTCGCGCCGACCAGCACGGCGAACTGCTTCGGCTGCACGCCGAGCCGCTCGCACGCCTCGGTCCACCGCTTGGTGAGCGCGGTCGTCATCGGCGCGCCCCTTCCGGAGCGCCGGGCTTCTTCGCGGGTGCGGGTGCCTCGCTCCACTCGTCGAAGACGAACGTCGCGCGCACGGCCGAGGTACCGAGGATCGCCTGCTCGTCCGCACCGGCCGCGCTCGAGAACTCGACCACCCGGGGGGTCACCAGCCGGCCGGTCGATTCCGCGGCATCGAGCACGCCGAAGGCTGCATCGAACGACCCCGTCATCTCGATGGTCACCTCGCGGCGCGCCAGGCGCATCCCGCAGATCGCCTCCGGGTGGGCGGACTGGCTTCCCGTCCGGATCGACTGCGTCCGCACGCCGGCACCGTCGGTGGTGCGGGTCACGGCCGCAAGCAGGGCCTCGCGCTCGTCGGGGGCGGCCGGCGGCGGGCACCGGTCGGCGCATTCGCGGCGCATGCCCACCACGGCCGACTCGAGGCGAAGGAGGTTGTTCCGCTGCGCGATGTTCTCGCCCGCGACGGCCTCGAGCCGCTGCGTCTCGTCGCGGAGGCTGCCGGCTCGCATGTAGTTCGGGACCGCGAAGAGCGCGGTGGCGACGACGGCGGCCGCCGCCGGCACGATGCCCATGGCGACGGCGTCGCGGTCGATGCGCGTCCGGACCGTTCGCAACGCCGCAGCCAGCAGGGTGCGTGGGTCGTTCATCGGGCGCTCCCTTCCGCCGGTGCACGCTCGATCCGCAGGTCCATCGGAACGCGGCAGGTCAGCGTGAACTGCTGGACGCGCATGCCCGGCAGGTCGATCGGCTGGTTCTCCGAGACGGTGACCGACTCGAACGGCGCGGTCGCGGCCAGCTGCCGCTCGAAGTCGTAGAGCTCGGCGTTGCTGCGGGCGCTGCCGCGGATCGTGACGGCGATCCAGCGCTCGGGCCGGGCGGGTGGCGTGGCGGCCGTGCCGGCCGCGGTCGGCGCCGCGGGAGCCGGCCGCGACTCCTGCACCTCCATGCGGAGGAGCGACAGGCTCGCCTGCGCGGGAAGCAGGTGGGTGACGGTCGCGGCCAGGTCGCTCGCCTGCGCAGGCAGCGCGAGGCGGTCGCTGAGCGCGATGCGGGTCGACAGGTCGCGCTGCTCCGCGGCCAGGCGCTCGATCAGGTCATCGACCTTGCCGCTGTTGGCGGCGAGCGCGAGCGAGACGCCGCGGCGCTGCTCGGCCGCCCGGATGCTGTTCCACGAGTGCGCGCACACCCCCACGACGCAGAGGCCCAGGAGCGACACCAGCAGCATGCTGCGGCGGCGGGCGCCGAGCGCCGCGCCGCGGCGGCGCAGGTCCGTGGGCAGGAAATCGACGACGAACTCGTTCACGCTGCTGCCACCTTGGACGTGCTGCGGGATGCCGGGGACGAGGCCGTCGTGGACGACCGGCCTGACGGACGGAGCGCGGGCAGGCCCGCGCAGGCGGCGCCGATCGCCGCGACCCAGGCGTTGCCGTGGATGCACGCGTCGGGGGACTCGAGCAGGCGGATCGGCACGGCAAGCGACGTCGGTGCGCCGCAGACGCTCTCGACGGTGGCGGCAGCCTGCGGATCGACCGCGGCCGGCCCCGTCAGGACGATGGCGCGCGGCCACCAGCTGGACGCCGAGCGCTGGAAGTGGCGCAGGCAGCGCAGCGACTCCTCCGCAAGCGAGCACCACCGCCATCCGGCGGGGCCGGCGTCGGTGTTTTCGAGCGGGATCGGCTCGTCGGCGAGCCGCAGCATCGTCGTCATGCCGCCGGCGTGCGTCGGCGCCGCCGGGCCGGCCGACGGCGACCAATCGCCCCGCACGGTGCGGAAGAAGGAGAGGTTGCCGTCCCGCACCATGGCGAGCGTGGCGGCGCGGTCCTCCAGGTGCAGCATGCACCAGTCGCGCGCGTCGGCGGGGTCGGTGCACTCCGCGGCGCGCTGGCGCGACAGTGCGCGCAGCGCCGCAAGGCCCGCATGCTCGACGCGGACCGGGGCCAGCCCGGCACGCGAGAGCGTGCGGGTGGCGCGGTCGACCGCGTCGCGCGCCACGGAGAGCATGAGCACCTCGATGCTGCCGCCGGCGGTGGCGCCGAGGCGGACGTGGCCGATGCACGAGGACTCCGCGGACACCGAGAAGCGCTCCATCGCCTCGAAGCGGATGCTCTCGGCGAGTTCGCCGTCCGGCATGGCCGGCATGCGCGCGATGTCCGACTGGAAGAGCTCGGCCGGCAGGGTGACCGCCGCGCTGGTGCCGGAGAAGGGCAGGGCCCGAAGCTCGTCCGCGGCGGTCCGACCGATCACGGTCGGGGGCGCCGCGACGGCGGTCGTGTCCTCGAGCGGCGTGCCCGCGACCTCGGCGGCGGCACGGCACTCGTAGCCGCGTGCGCCGCCCGAGAGCTGGAGCAGCCGCAGGGTGGAGCGCCCGAAGTCCGCGGCGAGCGAGGTGCCGCTTCCGGACATCCAGGCGGCGGTGCGATTGAGGGACTTGGAACCGAACATCATTGCCTCCTTCATCCCGTTCGTCGGAAAGGTGGCGCCGGCCCTTCAGCCG
>JBEITQ010000072.1:0-8562 GCA_040374835.1 Phycisphaeraceae bacterium
CGCGGTGCCGTCCGCGCGCGCGGCGCTCGCCGCCGAGCGCTGCGGCGTCCCCGCGAATGCCGCGGTCGACGGCGCGGTCCTCGTGAACGGCCGCCTGCAGGCGCCCTTCGAGGGCCCGCTGCGCGAGGCGCTGCGTTCGCTCGCCGCCGGCGAGGCGATCGTCGACGGCGAGGGCACGGTGGTCGCCGCGTGCCTCGGTGCCGGGGCGTCCCGCGCGTTCGTCGAGGCGGTGGCCGCGGGCACGCGCCCGGCCGCGCCCGGTGCCTCCCGCACCATGGACCTGCCGCTCTGGACCCGTCCCTGGCACGTCCTGGATGCCGCCCGTTTCGATGCCGCGCTCGCCGGCGACGCCGCGCAGGTCTCCGAGGGCTGGGACGCCTCCGTGACCGGCGCGCTGCCCGCGCACGCCCACCACGTCGGGCCGCATGCGCTGCACCTGCATGCGCGCGCGAAGGTCGGCGTCGGCGTGGTGTTCGACTGCTCGGCCGGGCCGGTCCTGGTGGATGACGGCGCCGAGGTCCGCCACCATGCGGTGGTCAACGGACCGGCGTTCATCGGGGCGAAGTCCGTGGTGTCGGAAGGCTCGCTCGTCAAGCCGCGTGCCGCCATCGGCCCGCAGTGCCGCGTGGCGGGCGAGGTGGGCTCGGTCGTCTTCCAGGGCTGCACGAACAAGGCGCACGACGGCCACCTCGGCGACGCGCTGCTCGGCGAGTGGGTCAACCTCGGCGCCGGCACGGTGAACTCGAACCTCCTCAACACCTACGGCGAGGTGGTGATGCGGCTGCGCCCCGACGGCCCGCTCGAGCGCAGCGGGCGCCAGTTCATGGGCTGCCTGGTGGGCGACCACGCCAAGCTCGCCATCGGCACCCGCATCATGACCGGCTCCTCGATCGGCACCGGCGCCATGTGGGCCGCCTCGACGCCGGTGGCGGGCGCGGTGGCCCCGTTCGCGTGGGTCACCGACGATGGCGAGCGCCGCTTCATCCTGCGCAAGTTCCTCGACCTCGCGCGCACCGTGATGGCCCGCCGCGGCGCCGCGCCGGGTCCCGCCGCGCTCGCGCACCTCGAGCGCCTGCACGGGCCGGACTGACGGATGCCCACGCTCTACCTCGTCGATGGGCACGCGCAGTTCTTCCGCGCGTACCACGCCATCCGGCCGGGCATGAAGAGCCCGGTCACCGACGAGCCCACCAACATGACCTTCGGGTTCCTGGGCATGCTGCTCAAGGTGCTGCGGCAGGACCGGCCCGACTACCTCGCGGTGGTGATCGACGCCTCCGGCGACCAGGGGACGTTCCGCTCGCGGATCTACCCCGAATACAAGGCCAACCGCAAGCCGCCGCCCGAGGACATGGACCCGCAGGTGGACCGCTGCGTCTCGCTCATGGGGCAGATGGGGATCCCGGTGCTGGCGGTGGAAGGCGTCGAGGCCGACGACACGATCGCCACCGTCGTGCGCCGCATGCGCCGCGAGCACCCGGAGCTCGAGGTGCGCATCGTCAGCCGCGACAAGGACCTCGGCCAGCTGGTCGACCCGATGGTGCACCTCTTCGACCCGCAGACCGACACGGTGCTCGGCGTCGAGCAGCTGTTCGAGTCAAAGGGCGTCCGCCCCGACCAGGTGGTCGACATGCTGGCCCTGATGGGCGATCCGGTCGACAACGTGCCGGGGGTGCGGGGCATCGGCGTCAAGACCGCCGCCAAGCTGATCGGCGAGCACGGGTCGCTCGATGCGCTGCTCGCGAACCTGGGCAAGGTCAAGGGCAAGACCGGCGAGGCGATCGCGGCGCAGCAGGGCGTGCTGCCGCTCTCCCGCAAGCTCGTGACGCTGAAGGACGACGTGGACGTGGCGTTCGACCTCGAGCGCGCGCGCGTCGACCCGGGCCGCGCCCAGGCGGCCGAGTTGCTCGAGGAACTCCATCGCCTGGGATTCAACCGGCACCAGCAGGACATGCGGGCGTGGCTCGGGGCGCATGCGCCGCCGAAGGGCGGGGCGGCGGGGGCGCCGGGTTCGGCGGTCGATGCCGGCCGCGTACCTGCGCCGAAGTCCGCGCGCACCGGAGCCTCCGCGCAGACCGCGCCCGGGGGCGCCGTCGCCGAGGAATTCGGCCTCTTCAACCCGCCCCCCGAGGCGTCGTCGGAGTCAACGGTCACCGACGGGCCCGCCATGCAAGCCTTCGCACGGGGCGACTACCGCATGCTCGCCACCGCCGCGGACCTCGACGCCTTCGTCGCGGCCGCGCGCACGGCCTGCGGCGGCGGCGCCATGCTCGCCTTCGACTGCGAGACCACGTCGCTCAGCCCGGTCTCGGCGAAGCTCTGCGGCATCAGCCTGTCGTTCGAGGCGGGCAAGGGCGCCTACGTCCCCATCCGGTCGCCGGAACCCGCCTCGCACCTCGACGAGCAGGCGGTGCGGTCACGCGTGGGCCCGCTGCTCGAGGACCCGGCCATCCGCAAGACCGCGCACAACGCGAAGTTCGACCTCGTCGCGCTGCGTGCCGCGGGCATCCGGGTGCAGGGCCTGGCCGGCGACAGCATGGTGGCCAGCTACGTCGTCGATGCCACGCGCAGCACGCACCGGATGGATGCGCTGTCCGAGGCGGTGCTCGGCCACCGCTGCATCCCCATCACCGACCTGATCGGTTCCGGCCGCCACCAGCGGCGGTTCGACGAGGCACCGCTGTCGCTTGCCGCGCCGTATGCGGCCGAGGACGCGGACGTCGCGCTGCGGCTCTCCCAGTCCCTGGAGCGCCAGGTGGACGAGCTGGGGCTCGGCGAGCTCTACCGAAAGACCGAGGTGCCGCTCGTCGAGGTGCTGGCGGAACTCGAATTCAACGGCATCCGCGTCGATCCCGACGAACTCGAGCGCCAGCGCCGGGCGCTCGAGGTGCGCATCGGGTCGCTGAAGGCCGAGATCGAGGCCGCGTCGCCGCATCCTTTCAACGTCGACAGCCCGAAGCAGCTGGCCGAGGCGCTCTTCAACGCGCCGGACGCCGCGCGCCCGGGCCTGGGACTGAAGGTCGTGAAGCGCACGAAGACCGGCGCCTCGACCGACGTCGAGGTGCTCGAGCGCCTGGCGCAGGACCCGGAGGTCGACTCGCCGATTCCCGCGAAGATCCTGGAGTACCGCCAGCTCTCGAAGCTGGTCGGCACGTACCTCGTCGCCCTGCGCGAGGCCATCGACCCGGCCACCGGCCGCATCCACGCGAGCTTCCACCAGACGGTCACCGCCACCGGCCGGCTGAGTTCGAGTGACCCGAACCTGCAGAACATCCCGATCCGCACCGAGGTGGGCCGCGACATCCGGAGGGCGTTCGTCGCCGATCCCGGGAACGTCCTCCTCTCCGCCGACTACTCGCAGATCGAGCTGCGCGTGCTGGCGCACCTCTCGCAGGACCCGAACCTGATCGCCGCCTTCGAGTCCGGCACCGACATCCACCGCGCCGTGGCCGCCGAGGTCTGCGGCGTGCCGGTCGCCGAGGTGACCGACGAGCAGCGCAGCGCCGCCAAGATGGTGAACTTCGGCATCGTCTACGGCATCACCCCGTGGGGCCTGGCCCGGCGCCTCGGCGGCGGCACGAGCAACGAGCGCGCCCGCCGCATCATCGAGGACTACAAGCGGCGGTTCTCGGGGATCGACGCGTTCCTTGCACGCTGCGTGCAGGACGCGCGCGACCACGGCTTCGTCGCCACCATCCTCGGCCGCCGGCGCGCCGTCCCGCAGGTCCACAGCCGAAACCCCGCCGAGCGCGCCCTCGGCGAGCGCATCGCCATCAATACCGTGGTGCAGGGCAGCGCCGCCGACCTGATCAAGCTCGCCATGCTCCGCATCCACGCGGGGCTCCCGGCGGCCGTCCCGGGCGCGCGGATGCTCCTCCAGATCCACGACGAGCTGGTCTTCGAGGTGGCCGAGCCGCGCGCCGCGGACCTCGACCGCTTCGTCCGCCGCGAGATGGCCGCCGCCATGGACCTGCGCGTGCCGCTCGAGGTGGGCACCTCGTGGGGCCCGACGTGGGCGGATGCGTGAACTAGGCCACCCGCACCTCGAAGCGGACGCCAAGGGCCGACGCGACCCGGAAGATGGTCTCGATGCGAGGGTTTGCCCGGGCGGAGAGTGCCTTGTAGAGGTTCTCGCGGCCAAGGCCCGTGTCTCGCGCCAGGGAAGTCATGCCCTTGGCTCGTGCGACGTCGCCGAGCGCGATCAGCAGCAGCTTCGGGTCCTGCATCTCGAGCACCTCGTTCAGGTAGGCGGCGATCGCCTCTTCCGTCTTGAGGTACCTCGCGGCATCGAACGGGATGAGCTTCGGTGCGCGGGAACGCGCGGTGCGGCTCGTGGGAGACTTCTTTCGTCGTGTCATGGACTGTTCCTCAGGCGATCGAGGATCGATCGTGCGATCCGAATGTCCCGGGCTTGGGTGTCCTTGACACCCCCGGCGAGCATCACGATCGTGCGTGCTGCGCGGCGTGCAAAGTAGAGCCGGTAGCCAGGGCCGTGGTCGATGCGCATCTCCGAGAGCCCGTTGCCGAGGGACTTCCAGTCGCCGAGCGCGCCGCCCTCGGCCCGCCGGATCCGTGCCACGACCCGTGCCACGGCGACCGGATCAGCGACGGCCTCGAGCCAGTCGACGAACGACGCCGCCTGGAGGACCTCAATCCCGGGAGGATCGTATCGCATACGAGACATTTGTGAGTGCGATTCCCGTGCCCCTCGCGCTCCGAAGTCTGCGCCGAGGGTTCGCGGGCACCGTAGCCGGGTCGGCGGCCGCGCCTCCGGATTTGCGCGGAAGTTCAGGGACGACGCCACGCGCGACCGCTTTCGGTGGCGAGCGCCACTCCGGAGTGGTCAGCAAAATGTCTGAATTCCCAAGGCCGGCGCGGCGGGAACCGTTCCCGGGTGCGGTTCTTGGTGTACAGGAGCCTTCCCATGCGAACCGAACAGACACGTCATCGCGCCCGATCCGCCTTCGCGTCCAGCCATGCCCGACGGCGGGGGATTCGTTCCGTCCTCGCCGGAGTGCGTGCGGTCATCGTCGCGTCCGCGGCGACCATCGCGCCAGTTGCCCATGGGATCGTCCTGCAGGCGCAGGGCGCGTCCCGGGAAGCACCGACGGTCGACCCGGCGGTCGTGGCGCGGATCCGTGCGCTGAAGGTGGAGGCGTCCCGTCTCCAACAGCAGCGTCAGACCGCGCCGGGCGAGGAATCCAAGGAGATGCAACGACGGATCGAGCAGATCACCGCCGATGTCTCCGGCATGCCCGAGACGGAGTGGACCACCTGGGTCATGGAGTACCCGTCGGTGCTCGGCAGGGTTGCCAAGGACCCAAGCCTGCCCCGCAGCACCGCGACCTACATCAGCGAGGCCGTGCGCCGGGCGGAGGCGCGTGTCCGCGGGATCGGGTTCGGCGACATCGAGTTCACCGTGTCCAACAACCTGTCCGAGGTGGTCGCACACGGCGAGCGCTGGATGGTGGCGCTGGCGGCGCCGGCGCTTCGCGAGGAGGTTGAGCATGTCTGGAACCGTTTCCAGGCGATGGAATCGGAGCGGATCGCCCTCGAAGTCCAGGAGCGCGAGAACAAGGCCAGCGAGGCCCGCGCCGGGCTGATCCGGCTCGACTGGACGGGTGGCACGCTCCAGGACTTCGTCAAGGCCGTGCAGGCGACGACGCCGCAGCAGCCGGTGAACGTGGTGCTGCTCGACGACGGCGCAACGGCCGCAGCGGTCAACGCGGTGAAGATCGCCCCGATCTCCGTGCGCGACGTGACGCCCACCGCGCTGTTTCGGTCGCTCGTCCACCTGGCTCCCGAGGGATCCCAGCTGATCGTCACCGTCACGGGTGACATGGCGGCTGCGGCTGGCGATGCAGAGCCCGGCGCCCGCGATGCTGGCCGCGCTACCGGCGCGCCGATCATCACTATCCGGGCGCGCCGGACGGTGGGTGCTGCGGAAGCCGCTGCGAAGGCGGCCCAGCCGTCCGTCGTGGTCATCGACCTGAGCGTGTACCTGCTGAGCGCCGACGGGGGAAACATCGAGGGCGGCCCGGCGAAGGAACGTCTTGACCGGCTCATGGACGCCGTCGGCGCCGCACTCACGCTCGACGATCGGCCCGTCGTCGCGGCGCAACTTCGGATCCACGCGCCGACTGGACTGCTCTTCGTGAAGGGCGACGAAGGCCAGGTGTCCCTCGTCAACGAGGTGATCAATTGCATCGTCGGCCAGTAACGATGAGTCGCCTCCAGGTTGCTCCCAAGACGACGCCACGTGCCTTCCGATGAACACGCCGAGACCATTGCACAGGACCGCGAGCTGCCGCGTGCCGACCGGGACGCGGCATGGATCACGCGCGAACTCAGGAACGGATCGCACGATGCACTCGCCGAGGCATACGATCGGTTCGCCGAGGCGATCGTGCGCGACGTGCGTCGCCGGACCGGGCGCGACGAAGCGTTCGCGCTCGACTGCCTGCAGGAGACCATGGTGAGGCTCGCGGCGAATCCGCCGGCCTGCTCGTCCGACGGGGAGCTCGGTGCGTGGCTCCGGGTCGTGTCCATCCGCGTGGCGCGCACGGCGCTCGTGGCCGAATCGCGGCGGGTCCGGCGCGAGCGCGCGCATGCGGCGGAGCGTCGGTCGGCCCACGTCGATGGCTCGGCAGGCGAACGCCGCGCCGAAGACGATGAGGCCGACCTGGATCGCGTGCTGTCGCAGCTTGATGACGATGAACGCGAACTCCTGCGGCTTCGCGTGGTGCAGGGATGGTCCATCCCCGCAATTGCCCGGTGGATCGCGATGGAGCCGCGGCGGGTCGAGAGCAGGGTCCGGCGCGTGCTCGCGCGGCTTCGCGAACGGGGGCGCGCATGACGGCCGACGATCCACGCAGTGCCGTGCTCGCGCATCGCGCGCAGGTCCTTCAGGCCGCGGGGCATGCGCTCGAGCGATCGGTCCGGCGCCGGGGTGTGCGTCGGCGGCTGTCCTCCGCAGGCATCGTGGCGCTGCTGGCGGTCGGGGCGCTGGTCGCGGGATGGCCCAGGCCTGCGGTTACCTCCGCGCCCGCCCGTCGCAACGTCGCTCTCACGGTCCTCCGCGGTGGCGAGTCCCCCGCCAACGTCACGGTCATCCGCGGAGGCCAGAGAGACACGATCGCGCTGCGCCCCATCGGCGATGACGAACTCGATGCCGAGCTGCTGTCCGCCTTCGGGCAGCGTTTCGGTGCCGTCGGCGTGATCCGGCAGGGGCGGACGGTCGCGGTGATCGACGCTGCCACCGGGCAGTCGATCGCGCTCGGGCTGCGTCCGGCGGGTGAGTGACCCTTCGGTGGCGTATCAGGCGCCGTCGACACGCAAAACGGCCACGGCCCCGTCGTTGGACGGGGCCGTGAAGCGAGGCGGACGGGAATCGAACCCGCAACCACCGGCGTGACAAGCCGGTACTCTAACCAATTGAGCTACCGCCCCTTCGGGCCCGTGCGCGCCCGTGAACGGGCCGCTGCGGACGGGAAATGATAGCGAATCCGGCCGGGGGCGCAAGCGGGAAGCCGGGCGGCGGCGCGCCGCGCGGCCGTGCGGAACTCCCGCCTATCTCAGGACTTCCACTTGATCGAGCAGCCGATGCTCGGCTTCGGCGTGCCCGCGCAGGGCCTGCCGGCGAGCACGTCGTCGATCGCCGTACGCAGGCTCGCGCCGGTCACGGGAAGTCCGTTGTTCGGGCGGCTGTCGTCGAGCTGGCCGGCGTAGGCCAGGCGGTGGGCTCGGTCGAAAAGGAAGAAGTCCGGCGTGCACGCCGCGTCGAAGGCGCGCGCCACGGACTGGTCCGCGTCGTGGAGGTAGGGGCACGCGTAGCCGGCCTCGGCCGCCTCGGCCTTCATCGCCGCGGGGCCGTCGGCGGGGTACTTCGCCTCGTCGTTCGAGCAGACGAACACGCAGCCCCACCCGCGGGCCGCGGCATCGCGCGAGAGCGCGGCGAGCTCGGCGCGGATGTGCTTCACGAACGGGCAGTGGTTGCAGATGAACGCGACGAGGAGCGGCCTGCCCGCGAAGTCTGCGGGTCCCACCGCCCGCCCGCCCACGACGTCCGGCAGCGAGAACGCGGGGCAGGGGCTTCCGACGCCGAGCTTGAACGTGCTTTCGAGGGGAGGCATGCCCGGAGGGTAGGCGCGCCGCCGGCGGTACGCTCGGGCACGTGCCCACGCGACGGGACCCCGACGAAGGACCCCAGGAGTCCGACCTCGAGCGCTTCGGGGAGGACTCCCCGGTCGCCGACGCCCGCTGCGCGGACTGCGGGACGCCGGTCTGGAGCGAGGCCGACGTGTGCCCCAAGTGCTACGCGTACCTCGGCGGCGATGCGCCGCGCGGCCGCCCCGGCCCGTTCGCCGGGAAGTGGCGCACGCTCGTGGTCGTCGCCCTCATCGCGGCGATGCTGACGCTCGCGGGCGTCCCCGTCATTCAGGCGTTCCTCGCGCGGTAGGCGCGCGCAAAACGACACCGCCCCATCCGTGAGGACGGGGCGGTCTCAGTGCCTCGGCAAGGATTCGAACCTTGGACCCGCTGATTAAGAGTCAGCTGCTCTAC
>JBEITQ010000198.1:0-3899 GCA_040374835.1 Phycisphaeraceae bacterium
CCGGAGCACTTCGGCGGGGCGGCCGACCGATTCACCGCCGAGCAGGTGTACGAGGCAGCCAACGTGGTCGAGCCCGGGTTCATCCGCGTCGATGCCGACGAGGCCACCTACAACATGCACGTCATGGTGCGGTTCGAACTCGAGCGCGCGATGATTTCCGGGAGCCTCGGCGTCGCGGACCTGCCGGGGGCTTGGAACGGGCTCTACCGCGACTATCTCGGGCTCGAGGTGCCCGACGACCGCCGCGGCTGCCTGCAGGACGTCCACTGGTCGGGCGGGATGATCGGGTACTTCCCGACGTACACCCTGGGCACGCTGAACGCGGCGCAGTTCTTCGAGACCGCGCGTGAGGAGCTGCCGGGCCTCGAGGAGGGCTTCGCGCGCGGCGAGTTCCGGCCGCTCAGGGAGTGGCTCAACGCGAAGATCCACCGCCAGGGGCGCCGCCACCTCAGCGGGCGGCTGTGCGAGGTGGTGACGGGCGCGCCGCTGAGCGCGGATCCCTTCATGCGGCACCTCGAGGGGAAGCTGAAGCCGATGTACGGGCTGTGAACGCCGGAAAATAGGGACAGGGGTTCCTGGCACCTATTTTCGTACACTGCGGGGCTCCCCATGCCGCTCCGCAACGTCGCCATCATCGCCCACGTCGACCACGGCAAGACCACGCTGGTCGACGCCCTCCTCAAGCAGGCCGGTGCCTTCAAGGCGTCCGCGCCGGGCCAGGAGTGCGTGATGGACTCCAACCCGCTCGAGCGCGAGCGCGGCATCACGATCCTGGCGAAGAACTGCGCCGTGAACTACACGTTCGGCCCCGAGGCCGGCGAGGTCGCCGGGCAGGAGTTCCGCATCAACATCCTCGACACGCCGGGCCACGCCGACTTCGGCGGCGAGGTGGAGCGCGTCCTGCGGATGGCCGACGGCTGCCTGCTCCTGGTCGACGCCCTGGAGGGCCCGATGCCGCAGACGCGGTTCGTGCTCGGCAAGGCGCTCGAGCTCGGCCTGCGGCCGATCGTCGTGATCAACAAGTGCGACCGCCCGGACGGCCGGCCGTCGGCGGTGATCGACGAGGTCTTCGACCTCCTCGTCGACCTCGGTGCCGACGACGTCGCGCTCGACTTCCCCGTGGTCTATGCGTCGGGCCGCAGCGGCTGGGCGAACCGCGACATCAACGTCCGCGACAACGGCGTGCATGACCTGTTCCGGGTGATCGCGGAGCGCGTCCCCGCGCCCGCGGAAGACATCGACGCGCCGCTCCAGGCGCTGGTGACGAACCTCGACTACAGCGAGTACGTGGGCCGCATCGCCATCGGGCGCGTCTACAAGGGCGTGCTGAAGGCGGGCCAGCAGGTCGGCGTGAGCAAGGCCGACGGCACGGTCAAGAAGGCCAGGGTGCTGAAGGTCAACCGCTTCGAGGGCCTCGGGCGGCGCGAGGTCTCGGAGATCCGCGCGGGCGACCTGTGCGCCATGGAAGGCATCGCCGACATCGAGATCGGCGACACCATCATGGACCTCGAGCACCCGGCGCCCATGGGGCGCGTCAAGGTGGACGAGCCCACGCTCCACATGGTCTTCCGCATCAACGACGGCCCGATGGTCGGCAAGGAAGGCAAGTTCGTCACGACCCGGCAGATCGCCGAGCGCCTCGACCGCGAGCTGCGCGGCAACGTGGCGCTGCGCGTCTCGCCGGGCGACAGCGCGGACGAGTTCCGCGTCTCCGGGCGCGGCCTGCTGCACCTCGGGGTGCTGCTCGAGAACATGCGCCGCGAGGGCTACGAGCTCACCGTCGGCAAGCCCGAGGTCATCGAGCGCGAGATCGACGGCGTCCGCAGCGAGCCGTTCGAGCGCGTCAGCATCGACACCGACTCGAGCAGCATGGGATCGGCCCTCGAGCTCCTCGGGAGCCGCGGCGGCGAGATCCTGAAGGTCGACCAGCGCGGCGCACGCATGCACATCGAGGCCGACATCCCCGCGCGCGGCCTGATCGGCTTCCGCACCCGCCTGCTGAACGTCACCGCGGGCGAGGCGGTGATGCACCACTCGTTCATCGGCTACCGGCCGGCGTCCGGAAGCGTCAAGAAGCGCCAGAACGGCGTGATGGTCGGCAACGAGGCCGGCACGGCGACCACCTATGCGCTGCTCCAGCTCTGCGAGCGCGGCATCATGTTCGTGCAGCCCGGGGACCCGGTGTACGAAGGCATGATCGTCGGCGAGAACGCCCGCGACAACGACCTCGTGGTGAACGCCGTCCGCATGAAGCCGTTCTCGAACGTCCGCGACAACAAGGAAGCGACCATCGTGCTCAAGGCGCCGAGGCTCCTGAGCCTGGAGGCCGCGCTCGAGTACATCGAGGAAGACGAGCTGGTGGAGATTACCCCCGGCGCCGTGCGGATGCGAAAGCGCATCCTGCGCGAGGCGGAACGCCGCCGCTCGGAACGTGCCGCCCGCGACCGCGAGACCGCGCTCGCCGGCCAGGACGACTGACCCCGTGGCGCCGCTCCGGCCCGAGGACGCGGACCTCGTCGACGAGGCGCTGCTCGGTTCCTGCATGGGCGTGCCGCGCGGTGCGCGGGCGGAATGGGTCGAGACGCTGGCGGTGCGCTACGAGGGCGTCCGGCGGGCGGTGGGCGAGGGCGGCGGCGGACGGAAGACCGGGGCGTGGTTCACGGGACCGCGGGAGGTCGGGCTGCTGCTCGAACGGGTGATGCCCGCCGCGCCCGGTGCCAGGTGGCGCGCGTGCGATCCAGCCTGTGGCACGGGGCACGTGCTGGCCGCGGCCGGCGACCGGCTCCGGTCGCGGGGCTGGACGGCGGCGCGCCTGGCGCGTGCGCTGCACGGGATGGACGTCGATCCGGTGGCGGTGGCGATCGCCCGCGTGCGGATGGCGGTGCGCTTCGGCGGTGCGCTGCCTGCGTGGCGCCGCGCGATCCGCGTGGGCGATGCGCTGGCCGCCGACGCGTGGCAGGGCGCGCGATTCGATGCCGTGGTCGGCAACCCGCCGTTCCTCGGGCAGCTGTCGGCACGGTCGGCACGGACCGAGGAGGAGCGGCATGCCCGTCGATCGCGGTTCGGCGGCGCGGTGACGCGCTACGCCGACGAGTCGGCGGCGTTCCTCCTTTTGGGCACGGAACTGGCGCCGGACGGGCGCGTGGTGCTCGTGCAGCCGTGCTCGGTGCTTGCCGCTGCCGACGCGCAGGGCGTCCGCGCGTCGTGCACCTCGACGCATGCGCTGCACGAGGTGGCCATGCTGCCGGCACGCGCCTTCGGTGCCGCCGTGCGCACTTGCATCGTCTCGCTGCGGCCGGGCCGTGCCTCCCGGACGTCGGCACGCGACGAGGCAGGGCGCGCGCACTCCATCCCGGCGGAACGCCTGCGGGCGGGCCGCTGGGGCGCGGCGCTGGCGGCCGTCCGCGGCGTTCCGGAGATGGCACGTCCCGGCGCGGGTGCCGCCACGCTCGGCTCGCTCGCGGCGTTCGAGGCGGACTTCCGCCAGCACTACTACGGGCTCAAGGGCCGCGTCCGCGAGGCGCGCGGCAGGGTCCCGTCGCGCGGCGAGCAGGCCCTGGTGACGTCGGGTGCCATCGGGCCCGCATCGCTCGCCTGGGGCAAGCACCCGACGCGCGTGCACGGCACCGACTTCGTGCGGCCCGTCGTGCGCGCCGCGGACCTTGCCGCCGACCGGGCGATGGGACCGTGGCATGCGGCGCGTTCCGTGGCCAAGGTGCTGGTGGCGATGCAGACGGCGGTGCCGGAGGCGTGGGTCGATGCCGCCGGACGGGTGCTTCCGTCGGTGCCGGTCGTCTCGGTGCGTCCGGCACGGTCGGGCGACCTCTGGAAGGTGGCCGCGGCCATCATGGCGCCGCCGATCGCCGCCGAGGCCTGGTGGCGGCATGGCGGCAGCGGCA
>JBEITQ010000067.1:0-8824 GCA_040374835.1 Phycisphaeraceae bacterium
GCGGCGATGGCGACGTCGGCATCGAGCGTGCGCGGGTACCGCGCGAAGTCCTCGTGCGGCGCGAACTGCGTCGGGTTCACGAACACGGTGACCACGACCGGGCGGCCGCGGCCGGCGGCGCGGCGCACGAGCGACGCGTGGCCGTCATGCAGCGCGCCCATCGTCGGGACGAGCGTGCAGCCCGCGAGCGGGGCGAGGTGGTCGGCGTCGTGCACGAGCCGCATGGCGGGGCGGAACCATACCGCTCGCGCCGCGGCGGGCCGCGCGGCGCTGCGGTGGCAGCCCTTGCCGAGCCCGCGCGCCGCCCGGTCCGGAGACGCGGACCGAGATGTCCGAGAATTCGAAGAACTTTGCTCCGGGGATCGCTTCAATTTGCGGCCGGGGCTTCCTACACTGCAGGACGCAGCGCGCTTTCGATCCGCACCGAGGGCTCCGGGAATCCCCCCGGCCCCGGGCGTCGAACCCGCCGCACAACCCCATGGCACCCAAGCTCCCCATCTACTTCGACAACGCCGCCACCACCCGGTGCGACCCCCGGGTCGTCGAGGCGATGCTGCCGTACTTCAGCGAGAAGTTCGGCAACGCCTCCAGCCGCAACCACCGCTTCGGCTGGGAGGGCGAGGAGGCCGTGGAGCTCGCCCGCGAGCAGGCCGCCGCGCTGATCGGCGCCAACCCGAAGGAGATCATCTTCACCTCCGGCTCCACCGAGAGCAACAACCTCGCCATCAAGGGTGCCGCGCTGATGTACGCGAAGGCGCCCGCCGGCCAGCAGGGCCGCGGCCACATCATCGCCGCGGTGCACGAGCACAAGGCCGTGCTGGATCCCTGCAAGCGCCTGCAGCGCGAGGGCTTCGACGTCACCTTCCTCGAGCCCGGCGCGGACGGCATCATCACCGCGGACATGGTGGCGGCGGCGATGCGCCCCGACACCATCCTGGTGACCATCATGTGGGCCAACAACGAGATCGGCACCATCAACGAGGTGCCGCAGATCGGCGCGCTGTGCCACGAGCGCGACGTGGTCTTCCACACCGACGCCACGCAGTGGGTCGGCAAGATGCCCACCGACGTCGAGCGCGACCACGTCGACCTCCTCAGCTGGAGCGGCCACAAGATCTACGGCCCGAAGGGCGTGGGCGCCCTCTACGTGCGCCGGCGCAAGCCGCGCATCCGCCTGGAGGCCCTCATGGACGGCGGCGGGCACGAGCGCGGCATGCGCTCGGGCACCATGAACGTCACCGGCATCGTCGGCTTCGGCAAGGCCTGCGAGCTCTGTGCCCAGGAGATGGAGCACGAGCGCGAGCGGCTCCTGAAGCTGCGCCGCAAGCTCGAGGGCGAGCTGACCCGCCGCATCGAGGTCGCGCAGGTCAACGGCCACGCCGACAAGCGCCTGCCGAACGTCGCCAACGTGTCCTTCGGCTTCGTCGAGGGCGAGAGCCTGATGATGGGCGTGAAGGACATCGCCTGCAGCTCCGGCAGCGCGTGCACGAGCGCGAGCCTGGAGCCGAGCTACGTCCTCAAGAGCCTCGGCGTCGGCGACGAGCTGGCGCACTCCTCGCTGCGCCTCTCCCTCGGGCGCTGGAGCACCGAGGAGGAGGTCGACTGGGCGATCGAGGCGATCGTGAAGGCGGTCGAGCACCTGCGCACGATGAGCCCGCTGTACGACCTCCACAAGGAGGGCATCGACATCTCCAAGATCCAGTGGCAGGCCCACTGACACCCGCCACCGACACTCCCTCAGGGAAGGACACCGAACCACCATGGCATATTCCGACAAGGTCGTCGACCACTACCAGCACCCCCGCAACGTGGGCAGCTTCGGCACCAGCGCCGAGGTCGCCAGGCGCGCCGACGTCGGCGTCGGCATCGTCGGCGCCCCCGAGTGCGGCGACGTCATGCAGCTGCAGATCAAGGTGAACGAGCAGGGCGTCATCGAGGACGCGAAGTTCAAGTGCTTCGGCTGCGGCAGCGCGATCGCCTCGAGCAGCCTGGCCACCGAGTGGCTGAAGGGCCGCTCGCTCGACGACGCGATGGCCATCCGCAACACGCAGATCGTCGAGGAGCTGAGCCTCCCGCCGGTCAAGATCCACTGCAGCGTGCTCGCCGAGGACTCGATCCGCGCGGCGATCGCCGACTACCGCAAGAAGAACGGCCTCGCGGCCGAGTCCGCGAAGCCCGCCGCCGCGCACTGAGCGCCGCTCCCAAGGAGGAACCGACCATGTCCGTCATCATCACCGAGTCCGCCGCGCGCGAGATCAACGCCATCGTCCACCAGCAGGGGCTCGACCCCGAGAAGATCCGCCTCCGCGTGGGCGTGAAGGGCGGCGGCTGCAGCGGCTTCAGCTACATCCTCGACCTGACCGAGGTCCAGAAGGACACCGACGAGCTGTGGGAGTTCCGCTTCCGCGCCTCCGACGACGGCAAGGTCATCACGCGCGTCGAGGGCGGCGAGGGCGGGGCGGTGGCCACCGCCGAGGCCGGCACGTTCACCGTGCGCGTGGTCTGCGACCCCAAGAGCTACCTGTACCTCAACGGCACCACGATCGACTTCAAGGACGAGATCATGGGCCGCGGCTTCGTGTTCGGCAACCCGAACGCCACGACCACCTGCGGCTGCGGGTCGAGCTTCAGCGCGTGACGCGGGGCGCGGCCGTCGCGCTCCTTGCCGTGATCTCCGGGTGCGCCGCCCCCCAGGCGGCGGCACCGAAGGCGCCCGTGGCCGAGCAGCGCGCCTACCTGGTGCGCAGCCCGCACGGGGACCGCACCGACGAGTACCACTGGCTGCGCGACGACCATCCCGAGCGCAAGCGCGACGACGTGATGGCCCACCTCCGGGCGGAGCAGGCCCACACGGACGCGGCGATGGCGCGGCTGCGCCCGCTGCAGGACCGGCTGCTCGCCGAGATCCGGGGCCGCATCAAGGAGGACGATTCCACCGCGCCGCGGCATGACCGCGGGTGGTGGTACTGGACGTCCTACGCCCCGGGCGACGAGCACCCGCGCTGGATGCGACGCCGCGGCGGGCCGTCGGCCCCGGACGCCGGCGCGCCCGAGGAGACGATGCTCGACGGCAACGCGCTCGCGCGCGGGCATGCGTACTTCCGCGTCTCGGACGTGTCGGTCAGCCCCGACGGAGCGCTGGCCGCATGGACCCAGGACACCGTCGGCCGCCGCGGCCACGCGCTGCGCATCAAGGACCTGCGGACCGGCCGCCTGCTCGACGACCGCATCGAGGGGACGCTCGAGAAAGTGGTCTGGGCCAACGACGGCCGCGCGCTCTACTACATGCGGCAGGACCCGGAGCTCCTGCAGAGCGGCCCCGTCTGCCGGCACGTCCTCGGGACGCCCGCCTCCGCCGACCGCGTGGTGTTCGAGGAGAAGGACCTCACGCGGTTCGTGGGCATCGCGCCCACGGCGTCGCGGAAGTGGCTGGCGATCTCGGTCGACGGCTACGACGACAACGCGCTGTGGGCGCTGCCCCTCGACGGCGAGCCGGGCGCTCCCGTCGCGGTGCTCCCGATGCGCGCCGGGGTCCGAAGCTACGCCGACCACCTCGGCGGCCGGTGGGTGATCCGCACCAACGACGGGGCGCGCAACTTCCGGCTGGTGGCGGCGCCCGAGGACGCGCCCGCCGACCGCGCCCGGTGGACGGAGGTCCTGCCGCACCGCACCGACGCGAGCATCGACGACTTCGAGCTGTTCGACTCGGCGATCGCCGTCGCCGAGCGCGTCGAGGCCAACGCGCGGGTGCGCATCCTGCCGCCGGGCGGCGGGCCCGGGACGCTCGTGCCGGTGCACGAGGCCGCGTGCGCGATGGGCCTCGGCGACAACCCCGATCCCTCCAACCCCGACGTGCGCGTCGGGTTCACCAGCATGGTCACCCCGCGGACGGTGATCGACATCGACCTCGCGGGCGGCGCCCAGTCGGTGCGCAAGGTACAGCCCGTGCTCGGCTACGACGCCTCGAAGTACGCCACCGAGCGCGTGTGGGCGCCGAGCCGCGACGGCAAGCGCATCCCGGTCTCGATCGCCTGGCGCCGCGACGCGTGGACGCGCGACGGCGCGCACCCCATGCTGGTGGAGGCGTACGGGTCCTACGGCTTCCCGTCGGACGCGCAGTTCGACCTCGCGGCCGTGTCGCTCATGGACCGCGGCTTCGCCCTGGCCGTCGCCCACGTGCGCGGCGGCGCCGACCTCGGCCAGGACTGGTACGAGGACGGGCGGCTCCTCCGCAAGCGCAACACCTTCAACGACTTCGTCGACGCCACGGTCTTCCTGCAGTCGGAGGGCTGGGCCGACCCGAAGCGCACCTTCGCGAGCGGCGGCTCGGCGGGCGGCCTGCTGATGGGCGCGGTGGCCAACATGGCCGGCGGCCTCTACCGGGGCATGGGCCTGCACGTGCCGTTCGTCGACGCGCTCACCACCATGCTCGACCCCTCCATCCCGCTCACCACCAACGAGTGGACGCAGTGGGGCAACCCGATCGAGTCGAAGGAGGCATACGAGTACATCCGCTCGTACTCGCCCTACGACAACCTCGAGGCCAAGGAGTACCCGGCGATGCTGGTGACCACCGGCCTGTGGGACTCGCAGGTGATGTACTTCGAGCCCGCCAAGTACGTGGCGCGCCTGCGCCGGCTGCGCACCGACTCGAACCCGTTCCTGATGCACGTGAACATGGAGGCTGGCCACGGGGGCAAGAGCGGCCGCTTCGAGCGGCTGCGCCAGGTGGCCATGGAGCAGGCGTTCTTCCTCGACCTCGCCGGGATCGCGCGCTAGGCGCGCACCGGGATCCCCGCCGCGCCGCCCTGCGCGAAGGCCGGGACGTCCGCGCCGTCGATGGGGCGCGAGACAAGCCATCCCTGCGCCGCGTCCCACGCGCGTTCCGAGAGCAGCGCCCACTGGTCGGCGCGCTCGATGCCCTCGGCCACGCACCGCGCGCCGAGCCGGCGCGCATGGCGCTGCACCAGGTCGAGCGTCGCGCGGTCCTCGGCCGAGCCGGGCAGGCGCGCGACGACGCTCCGGTCGAGCTTCACCTCGTCGGCGCCGCAGCGGTGCAGGCACGCGATGCCGTCGATTCCCGTGCCGAAGTCGTCGATCGCGACCGACGCGCCCGCCGCGCGAACCGCCTCGAGCTGCGCGGCCACGGCGTCGCCGTCCGACGCCAGCACGCCCTCTGGAACCTCGATCGAGAGCAGCCGGCCGGGCAGGCCCGCCTCGCCGAGCGCCAGGTGCACCTGGTCGACCAGGTCTCCCCGCCGGAACTGGCTCGGCGCGATGTTGACGCTCACCGGGATCTCCGCGCCCTCGGCGCACCAGGCCGCCGCGCGACGGCATGCCTCGCGCAGGGCCCACGCGCCCACCTCGTCCAGCAGTCCCGCGTCCGCCGCCGCGTCGAGCAGCCGGCGCGCCGGCACCGCCTCGCCCGTCGAAGGGAGCGTCCAGCGGATGAGCGCCTCGGCACCGATCACCGCGCGGTCGATGACGCGCACCTTCGGCAGGAAGACGAGCCGGAAGGCGCCGCGCTCGAGCGCCTGCTGCAGCATCGCGGCGACCTGGAGCCCGTCGAGCACCGCGTGCGCATCGCCGTCCGCGTGCGCATGGACGCGCGGGGCCGGGCCGCGGCGTGCGCGTGCCAGTGCGGTTCGGGCGCGGGAAAGCAGCGCCTCCGCCGTCATGGCCGAGCCGGGGTCAAGCGTCGCCGTGCCCACCGCGGTGCGCAGCCGGACGGGCGTGCCGGCGAGCGCGAGGATCGGCTGGCCCGTCCCGCCGAGCGAGGCAACGGCGGTGCGCAGGTCGGGCGTCGAGGCGGGCAGGGCGACCACGGCCTCGCCGGGCCCGGCCGCGAACACCGCGGCCGGCGCGGGCGCCAGCGCGCGGAGGCGCTCGTTCCAGGCGGCGTCGAGGGCGTGCACCGCGTCGGCGCCGTGCACCACCGCGATCGCGTCCAGGTCCTCGACCGCGACGGCGGCGACGGTGACCGGGCGCAGCATCGGATCGATGGCACGCGCGAGCCTCGACGCCAGGCCATCGAAGGCCGGACGATCGGGATGCTCGGGCGCTGGTTCCGTGGGATGGACGCGGGTCACGGCGGGTCCGGGGGCGCGCGAGTCTAGCGGGGTGCGTCGAGCCAGCCCTTCACCACCGGCCATGCCATCCATGCGGCCGAGGTGGGAAGCCACGCCACCAGCACCCAGCGCACGGCGCGCACCGTGATCCGGAGGTTGAGCGTCGCGCCGATCCAGCTGCCGACGATCGCCGCGGGCGCGAGGCACGCGGCGATGCCGAGCGACTGGACGAAGGGCGATGCGCCGTCCGGCCCGGCCGCACGCGGCCGCGTGGCGCCCTTGAGCACGGCGCCCACCGCCGCGAGCGGCACCATCGCGCACACGCTCGTGGTGATCGCGCGGCGCACCGGAAGGTCCGCCCACGCGCGCAGGAGCGGCACGGCCACCACGCCGCCCCCGACCCCGAGCAGCCCGCTGATCGTCCCCATCAGGGCGCCGATCGCGCTGGCCTTCCCCGCGGGGATCCCCGCCGGATCCTCGGCCGTCGGCACCGCGCCGCGCAGGAGCTGCACGAATTCCCGTGCGGCGACGAAGAAGAGGAACGCGGCGAAAAGCAGCCGGAACATCCGCGCGTCGACCACCAGGCTCAGGCCCACGCCCAGGCCCACCGCCACGAGCGACGGCAACACCAGCGGGCGCGCGAACGTCCAGTCAACGTAGCCCGCGCGGCCGTACTTGCGGTAGGCGGTGAGGGCCACGGCGACGTTGGCGATCATCGTGGCCCCCTGCAGCACGTCCTTGCCGGGCGCCAGCAGCACCGTGGCGAGCGGGATGATCACGATCGCGCCGCCGACGCCCAGCATGCCCCCGACCACGCCGCCGGCAAGCCCGAAGGCGAGGTATGCGAGCACGTGCAGCCAGTCCACGGACGGATCGTAGCGGTCGAGGAAAAATGGCGGTGGATCGGCGCGGCACGCCGGCACGCGCCCATGATGCGCGCGTGCTCGTCACGATCCCGAGCTTCGCGCTGCAGGGCATCGACGCGGTGCGGTGCGACGTCGAGGTCTCGCTGCAGTCGCGCGGGCTGCCGCGCATCTGCCTCGTCGGGCTGCCGGACCTGGCGATCCGCGAGAGCATCGAGCGCGTGCGCAGCGCGATGGCCGCATGCGGCTTCGACCCGCCGCGGCACCGGACGACGATCAGCCTCGCGCCCGCCGACCTGCGCAAGCACGGGCCGGCATTCGACCTGCCGATCGCGGTCGGGCTGCTGCTGGCGGCGCCGCAGGAGGGCGATGCGGGAACGGGGCGGGGTGCGGGGAGGGAGGCTGCCGGCCGTCGCCCGGCCGGCGGCGCACCCCCGGATCCCGGGGGGTGGATGCTGGCGGGCGAACTCGGCCTCGACGGCTCGATCCGCGCGGTGCGCGGGGCGGTGGCGATGGCGATGCTCGCGCGGCGGCTGGGCGTTTCGGGCATCGTGCTGCCTGGGGCGAATGCCCAGGAGGCCGCGGTCGTCGAGGGGCTCGACGTGCGCTTCGCACGGTCGCTGTCCGACGTGGTCGGGTTCTTCCGCGGGGCGGTGGCGCTCGAGCGGGCGCCGGCGGTGGACGTGCGCGCGCTGGTGGCCGCCGCCGGGGCCGCCATCGACTTCCGCGAGGTGCGGGGGCAGGGGGCCGCCAAGCGTGCCCTCGCGATCGCGGCGGCCGGGGGGCACAACGCGCTCCTCGTCGGCCCGGCCGGTTGCGGCAAGACCATGATGGCGCGCGCGCTCCCCGGCATCATGCCGCCCCTCGAGCCCGACGAGGCGCTCGAGGTCACGCGCATCCGCAGCGTCGCCGGAACCTCCGCGGCGGGTCTTGCCGTCGAGCGCCCCTTCCGCGCACCGCACCACACGGCGAGCACCGTGGCCCTGGTCGGCGGCGGCGCCTCGGGCGTGCCGCGGCCGGGCGAGGTGACGCTCGCGCACCACGGCGTCCTCTTCATGGATGAGCTGCCGGAGTTCGGCCGCAGCGCGCTCGAGGCGCTCCGCGAGCCGCTCGAGGACGGGTTCGTCACCGTGGCGCGCGCGCACGGCTCGGCGCGCTTCCCGGCGCGCAGCATCCTGGTGGCCGCCATGAACCCGACGGCCCGCGGCAACCGGCGTGACGGTGCGCGCGGCGCACGCGAGCAGTCCGACTACATGGACCGCGTCAGCGGGCCGATCATCGACCGGATCGACCTGCACGTCGAGGTGCGCGCCGTGCCCTTCGGCCGGCTGTCATCGGCCCCTGCGGGCGAGTCGTCGGACGAGCTTCGCGCCCGGGTGGTGGCGGCGCGCGCCGTGCAGCGGGCACGCCAGGGCCCGGCGCTCAACGCGCACCTGCGCGGGCGGGCCCTCGACGAGGCCGTGGCGCTCGATGCACCGTCGCGCGCGCTCCTCGGCGAGGCGATGGAGGGGCTGGGGCTGAGTGCCCGCGCGTACGACAAGGTGCGCCGCGTGGCGCGCACCGTCGCCGACCTCGCGGGCAGCGCCCGCGTGGGTGCCGAGCACGTGGCCGAGGCGGTGCAGTACCGCCTGCTCGACCGCGCGTGCGCGTGAGTTGCCGTCAGCGCCGGCCGCCGCCGCCGCGCGCGCCGCTGCCGCCACGCGAGTTGCCGCTTCGGTAGCCGCCGCTCTGCGCGCGCTGGAAGCCCGACGTGCCGCCTGCGCCCGCGGGCTGGTGGTAGCCCTGCGGCGAGCGGTATCCGCCGCGCTGCTGGGTGCCCGAACCCGCCGCCGTGCGCGTGCCGCGCGCGTCGCCCGTGCGTCCCGGGGTTCCCCATCCGCCGGCACCCGCACC
>JBEITQ010000217.1:0-3248 GCA_040374835.1 Phycisphaeraceae bacterium
GCGCGCTGAGCGAGCTGATCTTGATGCTCACGTTCGTGCGCGGAACCGCGCCGAGGTGGTCCTGCTCGAGGACGGGCTTCGACGGCCACGACGCGACGCGCTTCGGGAGGTTCTCGACGAGGTCGAGGTACTTCTGCCGGTAGGCCCGCGCCTCCTCGTCGCTCACGCACGCCTCGCCCAGGAGGTCGACGCTGAAGCACATGCCGTTCTTCCACATCCGCTCGAGCGCGGGCACGGCGCTCGCCGCGTCGGTGCCGGCGATGAACTTGGAGGCCATGCCCTCGATCTGCGAGGCCATGGTGCGCGCGACGAGGCCCTTGGCCAGGCCGCCCGCGGCCATCCCGAGCTCGAACCCCGGCGGCGGCTTCACGCCCGGCTGCGAGAGATAGTCGGTGAGGTGGTCGTAGATCGCGTCGCTCGTGCGCAGCGTCGGGAAGCAGTCGACGAACCGGAACAGCTGGACGCGGAACGCCTCGTCCTGCATCGCCCAGTCCATGAGCTTGTCCTTGAAGACCGACAGGCTGCCGCTGAAGACGCCCGCGCCGGCCTCGCGCGCCTGGCCGAGGAACTCGGCGCCGAGCTCCTGCACGCGCCGCTCGAAGGCGGGATCGCGCGCGGCGGCGCGGCCCTGCGGCGCGGCGGGTGCCGCGGCGGTCTGGGGGCGTGCGGGAGCGGGCTTCCTGCGCGTGAAAAACGCCATTGGCGAAGTATAGGACCGCGTCGCCCGGCGGCGGGTTCAGCGGCGCGCGCCCGTGCCGACGGCCTGCATGGCGCCGCGGTACACGGAGATGCACCGCTTCGCCGCGCCCTCCCAGGTCAGCCCGCGCACCTCGTCGAAGCCGTGGTCGACGAGCGTTCGCTGCAGCGGCGGGTGGCGCAGCACGGCGATGATCTTGTTCGCCATGTCGTCCACATCCCAGAAGTCGACCTTCAGGGCGTTGACGAGCACCTCGCTCACGCCGGACTGCCGGCTGATGAGGACCGGCACGCGGTGGCCGAGCGCCTCGAGCGGCGCGATGCCGAAGGGCTCGCTCACGCTCGGCATCACGTAGAGGTCGGCCATGCTGAAGACGCGGGGGATGTCCTTGCCGCGCAGGAAGCCGGTGAAGAGCACCTTGTGGCCGATCCCGAGCTCGGCGGCCAGCGAGATCATCCGCTGCGCCTGGTCGCCGGACCCCGCCACCACGAACTTCACGTCCTCGACCTTCTCCAGGACGCGCTTGGCCGCCTGCACGAAGTACTCCGGGCCCTTCTGCATGGTGATGCGCCCGAAGTAGAGGACGATGCGGTCGCGCCGGCCGATGGTGGTGAGGCCCGCGGCCTTCGGGTCGAGGTCGACGCCGTTGTAGACCACGTCGCACTTGGCGATCGGCACCGCATAGCGGTTGGAGCAGATGTTCCGGGTGAGCATGCTCACCGTGACCACGCGCACCGCCGCGTGCATCCCGCGCCGCTCGATGTTGTAGACCGCCTGGTTGACGTGCTCGCCGGATCGGTCGAACTCGGTGGAGTGGACGTGCACCACGAGCGGCCGGCCGGTCACGCGCGCGAGCGCGATGCCCGCGGGGTAGGTGAGCCAGTCGTGCGCGTGGATCACGTCGAAGTCGATGTCGCGGCAGCGCTCCACCACGAAGCGCGCGTAGGCCTCGCTCTGCGCGAGGAGGTCGCCGGAATAGTCGGGCGCCGTGCCGCCGCGGCGCAGCGAGACGCCCGCGCCGCGGCCGTTCGACTCCGGCACCGCCGAGCGCACGGCGCGGATCATCTCGACCATCTCGGCGACGGCGCCGGGGTCCTCGGCGCCGTAGCGCTCCCATGCCTCGAGCACCGAGAGCACTTCCTGGCGCGACGCCTCGTCGAGCCCGTGCAGCAGGTCGTTGCCGTCGTTGCCCGCCGACGCGGCCGGCTCGGCGAGCACGCCCGGCCGCAGCAGCCGCGGCGGCGCGGCGCTGGCGGTGGCCAGCCGCTCGAGCAACACGCGCGCGGCGGGGTTCTCGTACGCGCCGGAGGCGACGAACGGCGCCGTCACCAGCCGGATCGCGCGCCCAAGCTGCGCGCGCAGGGCCACGGGATCGGGCTTGGCGGCCGGCGCCGGGCGCGTGGTCGCCACGGAAGCGGCCACCGTGCGCGCGCCGACGCCGCGGTCGGCCTTGCGGCGCTCCACGCCCACGGGCGCGGGACCGTTGGCGGACCGCAGCTCGGGCCCGCGGCCCTCGTTCAGGCCCGGAGCCAGCAGCTCGACGTGCGAGGCGTGGTCGCCCGCGACTCCCTTCGGCAGCACGAAGGTCACCTGCGCCCCGAGCGAGTCGAGCGCCTTGGTCAGCCCGTGGCACGCCGTGCCGAGGCCGCCGGTGATGAAGGGCGGGAACTCCCACCCGAGCATCACGACCTTGGGCGGCCGGTCGGGCACCGCTCAGTCGCCCCCGCCCATGTCGCCAAGCTGCCCGAAGGCCGCCTCGAACGCCAGCAGGAACGTGGCGATGCCCGCGGGCGCGTCGTCGAGCCCCTCGAGCGGCACGTCGGCGCGGAAGACGTAGGTCTTGTCCTCGTCGCGGAAGTGTCGCACCTTGCCGCAGCGGTTGCGGAAGCCGACCTCGACGAGCTCGTCGTCGACCAGCTCCTCGGCGCTGTCGCGGCCTTCGAGCATGTCGCCCTCGACCGACTCGCTCAGCCAGCGGTCGGGCGTCAGGAGCGCGACGCTCCAGCGCCCGCCGTCGCGGTCGACCACGTACCACGCCTCCGCCTCGGCGCCCTTGGCGCGGCAGCGAAGGCGCTCGCCCTCGAGGGAGACGGAAGCGAAGCGCGCGCTCGCGGCGGCGCGGTCGCGGACGGCGGCGAGGATGTCGGTGACGGCGTCGATTCCCGGCATGGTTGGGGCTCCGAAAGGGCGGATTAGGATACTCCCGGCATGGAATCAGCCATCCGCCGCGATTCCCCGCAGAACGCGGGCGAGGCCTGGACCACGCGGCGCCTGGTGCGCTGGATGGACGGCCACCTCGCGCAGAAGGGGATCGATTCCCCTCGCGTGTGCGCCGAGATGCTGCTTGCGCACGTGCTCGGGTGCGAGCGCATGCGGCTCTACATGGAGGCGGACCGGCCCGCGTCGGCGGACGAGCTCGACCGGCTGCGTGCGCTGGTCGTGCGCGCGGGCAGGCACGAGCCGGTGCAGTACCTGGTGGGCGAAGGCTGGTTCTGGTCGAAGCGCTTCGCGGTGGGGCCGGCGACGCTGATCCCGCGCCCGGCGACCGAGC